>JAQTVP010000140.1 GCA_028707015.1 Dehalococcoidales bacterium
GACCACACAGCTCATTGAAAGGAGCTACCCCAAAGGAGTATGCTGAAATGACCGCGGGACTCTAATCAGAACTGTAGCTAATTATGGGGTAAGGTCACTTCTCTTCTATAACACGTTTAATAAATGGATTATTGTTTTTCAGCCGCTTCTTGAATTCTTCTTTACTCATCAGGGTATAGTTAATGATACGCCCCATGTCTTTTTCTATCTGCGATACAAGTTCATGAAGTTCGTCCTCGTCTATTTCTCCTACCACAAAGAGGTCAACATCACTTTTAGCAGTCTCTTCATCCTTGGCCACAGACCCATAAATAAAAGCCAGTTCTATCTGCTTTGAATCCTTGAGTCTTTCCGCCAGGTAATCTCCGAAACCAATCGTAGTATAAATAATCTTTTTCAGTTCGGGGTATATAGGAAATTCTTTGACCACAGAGTAATATTTGAGGTTACCGGCGTGCCGTGCTCTAATAAGTCCGGCTTTCTCAAGGTACCCCAACTCTCTGCGGACAGCGTTTAGAGGTTCCCCTGTACGCCTTGAGATATCCCTGACATAGAATTCAGTATCTGGATTGGTGAGAAGGAGCTTTAGCAGGCTTCTCTTCGCTTTAGATGTTATTATGTATTCAAGCATTCTCTTATACCATGAACATCCTTTGTGCCCTATCGTATATCTTTAATGTTCATTTTGTCAAGATATATTTTAACAATAGGAGGGTGAAAAGATGGCTAAAAGAAAGTACCCGGAGAAAGTAACAGTTATTTGGAGTTTCAATGACAATCCCAATCCCACGAAACTCGAAATTGAAGAAAATGAACGGGCTATAAAAGAGATTTTAGATAATCTCTTTAGACCGCCTCCGGAAGCACAAAATACCATAAGGGCATCCAGATATGATAATATTAGACTGTAATTGAGTTAGTGCTCGGGATTCATTTAAACGCAAACTCAGCCCTGAAGGTTCTATATATTGAACTAATTGGGCTACCAAATTTTGAAGCTAAAAGAGCCCTCGAATTCTAAATGATTTCGGGGGCTCTTTTCATCATCTTGGCTACTGTCTGGTGAATCACGAAATTTAATTTTTCTTACTTAAGTCCCTGACCATAAGGTCGTGGGAAGTTTAAATATATATTAGATGACAACTACCATTTGGATAGGACTTCTTTCCAGAAATCATACACGCCTTTTTTGCCGGGTCCGCCGGTGTACCCTGCTCTAACCATCATCCTGATCATAGGGTGGACATGACCCTTTTCAAAGCCGAGTTCCTTGATGCGGTCTTCTTCCCCAAAGACACGGATAGCCCAATCACCGGTCAGGTCGCCAAGCTCCAGGGGGCCCATAGGATGGTTGAAACCCAGTTTGACTGCTCTATCAATATCGGCGGGAGGAGCGGCATGTGTCCACATTAATTCCACAGCATCATCAACCCCTGTGATAGTTGCCGCACGATTAGCCAGAAAGCCGTATGTATCACGGCAATAGATAGGCTCTTTATTCAACTTTTTCGCTAGATCAAAAATTATGCCGGAAGTCTCCGGTGATGTTAAAACAGCTCTGACTACTTCTACCAGTTTCATCACTGCAGGCGGATTAAAAAAGTGCATGCCTGCTATTTTCTCAGGACGTTTAGTTACACTTGCTATTTCCGTCACACTCAAATACGAGGTATTTGTTGCTAAAATAGCATGTGGAGTTGCTGCGGCATCGAGCTGCTTGAAAATATCTTTCTTTAGCGCCATATTCTCAAAGACGGCCTCAATGATCAAATCAGCTTTGGAAACTCCTTCCGCTAGCTTGGCAGTGCCTCTAATTCTGCTCAGGACCTCTTTCATCTGGTCGGTGGTCATCTTCCCCTTATCAACAAAATATTTTTGTAATGAGTCTCGCTGCCGCTTTAAGCCGGCGTCCACCAATTCCTGACTCATATCTGTCATCACAACCTGAAATCCACCAACCTGAGCGCAAAGCTGCGCTATCTGGGCTCCCATGTTACCCGAACCAATAATTGCTACTTGCTTCACATCTTGTAATTGCATACAATTACCTCCTTATTAATGAGTTCAATATAATATTTTGGTAGTGAAATTATAGACTTTTGCACTATTTTTGTCTATTAGTTTGAGAAAAAGTACGGGCACTGTCTGTCAGAAATTATTTACCTCGCAACACATTACTTATCTATATAATCGATTTCACTTTCCGTGGAACTTTGGTTCTCTTTTCTCCGTGAAAGCCCTTAGACCTTCCTGCCTATCTTCGCTGATAACCTGAGGAAGAATATATTTAAAATACTCTCTTTCATTTACTTTGAGTCGGTCTTCGGTAGCCTTATAATGTCCGTATTTTATGGCTTTAATATAAAGAGGCGGGACTATCTTGAACATTTCTGCCCAGGTTGTTGCTTCTTCCATAAGCTTCTCATGAGGGACTACTTCATTGACAAGTCCTAATGCATGGGCTCTTTGAGCGTTTATCATTCTGCCGCCTTTCCATGTAAGCAGCATTAGTTGCATACTGATTTTAAACGGTAAGTACGGTAAGTATTCCATCGGGTAGATGGGCGTACCGATTTTGGGCTCAGGAAATCCAAAGATAGCATTATCAGCCGCAATTGTAATGTCACAGCATTTGATTGCAAGGTTATAACCCAGTCCAAGGACGTATCCATGAACGGCTCCGACAATAGGCTTGAATATCGTTATACCGTTTGCAGGATAGGCTTGATGACTTTCTGAATACGTTTCAAGATAATTGTATTTTAAATGTTCTTTATCGCTGGTAGTCTTGTCGCCTACTGATGGATATGATTTAGCATCTGTTACATCAACGCCAGCCGAAAAAGCTTTTCCAGAGCCACTCAGGATCGCTACTTTCGCTTCAGGATCTTGTTCAAAGCGGTCCCAAGTATCTTTCAAGGTATATACTAATTCATTATTGAAAGTATTCAATTTATCTGGACGATTTAATGTAATGTAAGCAATTTCATTCTTTACTTCGTACAGTAGCACAGGCTCAGTCATTTAATTTTCTCCTTTTGTAGCTGCTATCGGCAAAATATGACATGTTGTGAATAATCTGCCTTGACTACGTTCATTTACAGACATATAGCCCCGCTTATCTAACTCTGCACAATGATTCTATCTTCAGTTTAGCTGTGTTAATCCGAGAGATTGAATATGCTGAGGACACCAAATTAGATAGGCTGACATTGACATAGTGATCATTTTGCTTTAAACTAAAGCTGGACACAGCCCACGGATATAACTATAGCACATTATATACAGTATTTACAGAGAACTATTACGAGATATATGCCAGTCCCGTGGCTAAAGAAATGCTGTTTGCAGGAATCTACGAAGAGTGGCTTAAACTCTTCTCTTATATATCATCAAGTACTATTTACCATGAGTCCACTGGAGTATGTAAATACTCAACAGAAAACTACGATCAGGCATGATTTCAAAAATAAACGGAGGGAAATGCATTATGAGCAAGAAAATTATCTATGCGTTATTGTGTAGTATTATCGGATTAGTATTGCTGGTAACTTCATGCTCAACAGCAACACCGACTACTACTCCTACTTCTACTCCTACTTCTACACCGACTACCACTCCTACCTCTACACCGACTACTACTCCTACTTCTACACCGACTACCACTCCTACTTCTACAACACCAACAGCGGAGAAACCCCAATATGGCGGGACATTTACTGTCCCGTTTGTTGCTGATATCACGAACTTTGACCCATGGGGTATATTCTCAACCACCTGGTCGGTTCCCTTTTCCAATATGGTTTATGAACGCCTGCTTACAACGGACATTCGTTTAACTGAAAAAGAATGGGCATTTGCAGGCGCTTACACTCCTGCGAAATACGCGGTAGGTCAATTAGCTGAAAGCTGGGAGCAACCAGACCCTGCAACCGTAATCTTCAAAATACGCAAGGGAATCAGGTGGCAGAATCTGCCGCCACTAAGCGGACGCGAACTAGTTGCTGCCGATGTAGTCTATGGTCTTACAAGGTATACACAGCAGGGGAGTTTGGTTCGTGCAGATTGGATAAATTGGTTTAAATCGGTAACAGCCATTGATAAATACACGGTTGAATTTAAATTTGACCCGGCCAAGATTGATCAATGGGGTCTTTGGGTCGGATATAGCAAAACATCGTGGATTGTCCCGCGTGAAGTGGTCGAAGCAAATGGAGACCTCAAGAATCCTCTAGTTGCCGTGGGGACAGGACCATATATCATTAAAGATAGGGTGGCTAATAGCTCAATGACCTTTGGTAAGAATCCTACTTATTGGGGTGAAGACCCCCGGCACCCGGGCAACACCCTTCCATATATAGAAAATGTTGAATTCATAATAGTGCCTGATGCTTCAACGCAAATAGCAGCTTTACGGACCGGCAAGGTGGACATTTTAGGACCGCCGCAAACTAAT
>JAQTVP010000141.1 GCA_028707015.1 Dehalococcoidales bacterium
GGTGTGGTACCTTTTTTTACCTCATGGTAATATGCATAAGTCATTGGCTCTCCTGCCTTAATTATTTCTGCTTCTACAATCTCAGCAATAAAAATAGTATGAGTTCCTACATTTACTTCATTAATTACTTTAGCTTCCAGATAAGCCAGGGTATTATCGGTAACTACCGGAGCTTGTGTTTTACCTATTTTATAATTAATATTTTTGAATTTATCTATATCCCGACCTGACTTAAAACCAAAATGACCGATAAACGATAAAGGAGTATCCTGAGCGAGGATTGAGATTACTAATATCTTGCTTTTTTTAATAAACTCATGGGTTAAATTATTCCTATTAATGCTTGTGGCTATAATCGGTGGTTCCGAAGTAATTTGAATTACAGCATTGGCAATTTGCCCATTGAGCTTATTTTCGTATCTTGAGCTTATCAAATACAAGCCGTAACTTAGTTTGTGCAATGCTTTATTGTTCATATCTTGCCTTTACTTATCAATCATTTAGCCAGCATCCATAGAAGGGTGTTCCTTATTAACAAACCAGCTTGCCGGATCTTTTAGATATTCAAAATAGTCAAGCAGGATCAGGTAGTGTTCTCTCTCTTCGGCAGCTAAGATCTGATAAAAATCTTTTTCAGCAGGATAGATTGCAGTTTTATATTGCTGGTTATAAAAATCCAAGGTTTTATTTTCCATTCCCATTGCTATTTTTACAGAATCTTGTTCAGTGGTAGTAGCTTTTTTATCTGTACTCATTTGATCTAGGGCATGTGCAAATATCGTTCTTAGCTTTTTACCTCCATCAGGTTGAAAGGTGGTTTGGGGCCAAGAATTTTTCTGCTTAATTGAATTATATATTTTTTCAAAATTCTGTTGGTGGATATTTTCTTCGTTAGCTAATGATAATAGTAGTTTTTTACCCAAATCATTACTGCTTTGCTGACTTGCTTTCAAATAATATGCTTTGCCATCAATCTCCATTTGGATAGCAATCTGTAATACTTCCAAAGTTTTATTTTGTTCTGTTGTCATTGTTATTACCCTTTTAATAAAAAAATCTCTGTTTACTTTTCAGGTAAGGAAGTGAAAAAATAATAGACTGAGAATTGTTTATTGTCAATACTCATAATAATAGTGTTTTAAAATTAATTATACTTACTTCATATTATCATTTTGGGAGTTACCGAAGTAAACCTTAGTATGAGGCCATGGAATTTCTATGCCCTGTTCATCAAACGTTCTCTTTATTCTTCTTCTGAGTTCAGCCATTACATCCCACTGTTTTATAGGAATAGTTTCTCCGGCAAGTTTGATGCTTATCCCTGAATCACCGAAATCATTAACTCTAAGAAATGAGGGAGTTTTTGAGATCATAAATTGTCCCCAGTTTGGGTCTTGAGCTGTTTCTTCCCAGATTTGCTTTAAAATAGACATTACTTTGTCAAGGTCTTCCTTATAAGCTACGCTAATATTCATATGAGCTCTAGCCCAGTGTCTGGTAAAGTTGCTGGTTACTCTGATTTCGCCGTTGGGCACGTGATGGACTATACCATCAAGATCACGTAATACCGTTTTTCTCAGGTTTACCTCTTCCACTAGGCCAGATACATCGGCTACTCTGGCTACGTCTCCAACTCTATACTGGTTTTCCATGAGTATGAAGGTGCCGGCAATAAGATCTCTTACCATGTATTGAGCGCCAAAGCCAAAGGCTACGCCGGCAATTCCTAAACCGGTTAAGGCTGGTACAATGGGTATATCCAGCTCGGATAAGATCATGAATATTATAATTGTAGCCAGAAGAATTCTGGCTACTCCCATTAATACGCTGGTAAGAGTTTTAGTTCTTTTCTCAATACCAGCTTCACTTTCTGTTTCCTTTGTTGTGGCTACGGTACGTTGCACCAATGGCGGAATAAGTTTTTTAAAAACAAACCATAATATTATTCCTATTATTAATATTATTAGAATCCTGATGCCATGTTGTAGAAGCCAGTCGGTGATAATTGACCAATCCATTTTTTAACCCTCCTCTGGAGTATTTAGGCTAGATTATATCACGTTAACTTATTTAATATATCCACCAGCATTTCTTGCCAGTTGATATCCAGTCTTTTTGGATTCAAGCTGAGTCGGGATAAACCTATTGTTACGCCATATTTTAAGAAAGGCTGTAGGTTTTGCCTGTTAAAATAAATTCCTTGTAATAACCTTATTACAATGTGTCCCTGTTCCGTAGAAATGGATTCAATACCAGACTTTGCTGCCAGAGTTTTAATCTTGATAGCATAGAGTAAATTTTTTAATTCTATCGGTGCAGGCCCGAATCTATCATTAAGTTCGTGTTCTATTTCTTCTATTTGCTTTATCAGCTCTAGCTTTACCAGATTCTGATAAAGACCCAAGCGCGTATTTAGATCTGATATATATTCATCCGGTATATAGGCAGCTAAAGGCAGGTCTATAGCAGGTGTATGCAAGTTTGATATGTTTACTTGTTTCCTGGGTATCCCACTTTGTTTGCTTTTTAATTCCTCAACGGAATTGGCTAGTAATTGACAGTATAAATTAAATCCCACGGCGCTAATATAACCGCTTTGTCTCATACCAAGGAGCGTACCTGCTCCTCTTATTTCCAGGTCTTTCATGGCAATACCAAAACCACTACCTAATTCAGTGGCTTCAAATATCGTTTGCAGGCGTTTTTCAGCAACTGGAGTAAGCTGTTTTCCATGGTCATGTAATAAATAGGCGTAAGCCAGGTTAGCACCGCGTCCGATTCTACCCCGGAGCTGGTATAGCTGAGCTAGCCCAAGCTTATCAGCTTTATCAATAATTAGTGTATTAACGTTTGGCATATCTAGTCCCGATTCAATAATTGTGGTGCATACCAGAATATCACTAGTACCTTGAGTGAAGTTAGTCATTATTGTCTCTAGTTCCGTTTCAGGCATTTGCCCGTGGGCAACTGCTATTCTGGCTTCAGGTACTAGTGATTGCAGTTTATTAGCAAATAGGGATATACTTTGCACCCGATTATGAACGAAGAAAACTTGGCCATTTCTTTCTAATTCTCTTAATATGGCTTCTCTAATAAGCTGTTCATTATATTCAGCAACATAGGTTTTAATAGGTAGTCTTTCTTCTGGAGGAGTTTCCATCGTACTCATATCTCTTACTCCTACCATGGACATATGCAGAGTGCGCGGGATTGGGGTAGCACTAAGGGTAAGGACATCTACCTCTCGTCTGAGTTGTTTAATGTGCTCTTTATGATTTACCCCAAAGCGTTGCTCTTCATCAATGATTAGTAGTCCCAAGTCTTTAAAACTAATGTCCTTTTGCAATAAGCTATGAGTCCCAATACAGATATCAACATTACCGTTAGCCAGCTCGTCTCGGATGGCTGTTTGTTCTTTTGGGGTTCGAAATCGGCTTAATACATCTATTTTTACGGGAAAAGCCTCTAGACGCTGGCTGAATGTGGAGAAGTGCTGTTGGGCGAGAATTGTAGTTGGTACCAGTACTGCCACTTGTTTGTTATCCATCACTGCCTTGAAAGCAGCTCTAATTGCCACTTCGGTTTTACCGTAGCCAACATCACCACAGATCAGTCTATCCATCGGTTTGTTTTTTTCCATATCTTCTTTGGTGTGCTTTATTGCGTCTAATTGGTCTGGAGTTTCCACATAAGGGAAAGAGGCTTCAAGTTCCTGTTGCCAAACTGTGTCTGGCGAAGAAGCCAACCCGGCTATAGTTTCCCGGGCAGCATAAAGGGCTAACAACTCTTCCGCAATTAATTTTACAGACTCTTTAGTTCTCTGCTTAGTGCGAGCCCATTCCTGAGTGCCAAGACGGCTTAAATTGGGTTGCTTTTCACCGGCGCCAATGTAACGGCTAACACGATCTATCTGGTCAGTGGGAACATAGAGTTTATCACCAGTGGAGTATTGTAGTACCAGGTATTCTTTTGTCAGACTGCCATTACCCATAGTAGTGATGTTTATAAATTTAGAAATGCCATGCTCAATATGTACGACATAATCACCTGGATTTATATCAACATATAACTTATGACGAGGGAACGGGCGTTTTTTAGACAAGCGGTGCTGTTTCGTGAAACCAAATATTTCACTGTCGGTAAGTAAATGAGTGTCTTTGTTAAGTATCCAGCCGCTATCAAGTGAACCTTGTAATAATGTTAGGGAGCCGGGAGGTGGTACTTGGGCGATATCGGTCAGGGGTGAAGCAATAATATCCTCCACTTCAAGTAATTCAGAAAGGCGGCTTGCTTGATAGCTGGTAATGATGAAACGATGTTTTTCTTTTAATAGTTGGCGAATATTTTTTATAAACGCGGGTATTTGACCGGAGTAAACAGGTGTAGGAGTGAAGTCTAGCTTTAAGAGTGGTTTGTTATCGCCGCTATCCCAGGTAGTTAGTGATAAGTTTTGTC
>JAQTVP010000008.1 GCA_028707015.1 Dehalococcoidales bacterium
TGCATCATGTCACTTTGGCCAGTTAATGTGGGTAATCCGGTTGATGGACCGCCTCGCTGCATATTAACCAGTACTCAAGGGGTTTCAGACATGATTCCCAGGCCAATATTCTCCATCATCAAGCTAAAACCTGGACCAGAGGTAGCTGTCATTGCCTTAGCACCACCCCATGAGGCACCCAATACCGCAGCCATCGCTCCCAGCTCATCTTCCATTTGTATATAGGTAGCATCAATCTCTGGTAGCCGTTCTGACATCCGTTCTGCAATTTCCGTAGCCGGCGTAATAGGATAACCAGCAAAAAAACGGCAACCAGCGCTGATTGCCCCCTCAGCACAGGCTTCATCCCCACTCATAAAGAATCCACCGGCTAAATATTTCCCACTAAACATATTTTACTTCTCGTCTCATTTTGCTTTTTCACCACCCGAAACAACATAAATGGCAAAGTCAGGGCAGACCATACTGCAGATATTACACCCGCTACATTCACCACCATCTTTTACTTTGACAGTATGGTACCCATGACTATTGATATCTTCCGATTCACTTAGAATATGCTTGGGGCAAAACTCAATACAGAAACCGCACTGTTTACACCTCTCGGCTAACACGATAACTTGTCTTGCTGTTTGCTTTAAATTACTATCCATCTTGCAAATTTCACTCTTAAAATCCCTGATATATACTATCAGTCAGAGTGTTTATAATAGCATATATGCATCGTTCCCAACAAGTTTCTATAAAGCTAAACTGACAAAATCCTAATTCTCCCTGGAATAATTTCTCCAATACTTTTATGGTAAATGAGAATAAGTAGAACCTGCTATCTTACTAAGTGTAAATTCCGGGTTAGCTTGTGATATACTTAAAATAAAGTTTAACAAATCTATAAAATAAGTAGTTAGATGAACCCGACACGAAGATTATTATGGGGGATTTTTGCTCTTGCTATCATAATAATAGCTGGTGCCATTGGTTATGTAATTATTGAAGGCTGGACATTTATTGATGCCCTCTATATGACAATTATAACCATAACTACAGTTGGCTATGCTGAGGTTCATCCGCTTACTACTGCCGGACGTGTTTTCAGTATCCTCTTAATTATCGGCGGTGTCAGTGGTGCGTTATACGTTTTAAGCGTAATAGCCAGCTATATAATTGAAGGTCAGCTGGGTATTACACTGGGGAGGAGAAGGATGGAAACAAACATAGCAAAATTAAAAGAACATTTTATTCTTTGTGGCTATGGTAACGTAGGGCAAGAAATAGCCCGCATCTTTGCTGATGAAAAAATACCTTTCGTCGTTATTGATAAAGACCAGGAAGTTTTTACTGCCGCAGATAAGGACGGCATTCTCCATGTATTAGGTGATGCTACCAATGATGAAGTATTAAAAGAAGCTGGTATTGAACGAGCACGCGGTCTGGTAGCCGCGTTTGGTAGTGACACTAACAGTGTCTATGTAACACTATCAGCTCGCGGGCTTCGTCCGGATTTATTCATTGAAGCCCGTGCCAGTGCACCGGATGCTGAAATAAAACTAAAAAAAGCAGGCGCTGACCGCATAATATCACCATATAGCATTGGTGCCCGCCGTATGGCCGAATTAGCTCTCCGCCCAGGTATAGTGGATTTTATTGATACCGTCGTAAGCGGCCGTGGCCGGGAGTTTGAGATAGAAAATATAACAGTTAGAGCAGATTCGGCCTTGGTCGGTTTAACAGTTGAAGAAACTCGTAATCTTAGTAAAGCTGCCATCCTGGCAATAAATAAGAGTAATGGCAGACTTTTAGCTAATCCATCCGTAGAAGTAATTATAGAGAGTGGAGACCGTTTGATTACTTTGGGAACAAAGAAACAGCTAACCACTCTAGAAGAAATTTGTGAGAGGTGTCAAACTAATGAGTAAAACTAAAGTTGGTATTATTAATGTCACGGGATATGCCGGTATTGAGTTAGCCCGCTTACTGCATCTGCACCCTGAAGTAGAACTTACATCAGTTACCGGGCGGAGTGCTGCCGGGAAAAAACTAGGTGATGTTTTTCCTCACGCCGCGAGCATAAACCTAACCATTGAACCTGAGCTGGGAGATGTTGATATCGCCTTTTCAGCTATGCCGCATAAGGACAGTGCCCAGGCGATAATACCTTTATTAAACAAGGGAGTTAAAGCTGTAGATATCAGTGCTGACTTCCGGCTCAAGGATGCCAGCGAATATGACAGCTGGTATGGTTTTACCCATTCTGCTCCCCAACTACTGAAAGAAGCAGTATACGGGCTACCGGAATTACACCGGACTGATATCACTGCTGCCAGATTAATCGCCAACCCAGGTTGTTATCCCACCAGCGCTATTCTAGCCCTGGCACCAGCCATCAAGGAAGATATAATTGAGCCGGATATTATCATCGACAGTAAATCAGGAGTATCTGGAGCCGGGCGGTCTCTTAGACTTGGCAGTCACTATTCCGAAGTTAATGAAGATATTTCAGCTTATGCACTGGGAGGGCATCGCCATCTGCCTGAGATTACTCAGGAAATAGCTCTTCTTCGTCCACAAAGACCACCCCGAATCACTTTCACTCCTCACCTGACACCGATGACCAGAGGCATATTAACTGCCTGCTATATCGCTTTATCTCCCGGCAAGATAACTATTGATAAGAACGGTGAGGAAAAGATAAGAGAAATTTACCGTACTTTCTACCAGAATGAGCCGTTTGTCAGAGTACTGGAAACCCCCCCGCACACCAAGTACACCTGGGGCAGTAATTCGTGCTTGATTTACACTACTATTGATATGAGGACCGGTAGACTCATCGTTATCAGCTGCATTGATAATCTGGTTAAAGGAGCAGCGGGACAGGCTATCCAGAATATGAACATTATGCTTGGTCTGCCTGAGGTTACCGGACTTGAAGCGCTGGCTATTTTCCCTTAACCGGCACCAATCTCCAGAGATAATGCGTCTTTGAGGAAATTTTAATGCAAATGGCATATACTCATTCAAAATTGAATGAGGAGTCTTATTCTATCGCTGGCCACTACTGCTTGGAGAAAGAAGTCCGGCTGCAATATCATGACCGGACAGTTTTATATGCCATCGGTTATGCAGTGGTGGACACATCATGCTGTGGCGTCGGCGGTTGTAGATATGCGTTAGTACCGGGTTATATAATCAACTGGCAGAAAGAAATTAATGGTTCTAGCTTACCAGTATCACTGGTGGAAACAATTTCCGATAAAAGCACCCAAAACGATATTACCCGACTTATCAAAGAAACAGAGATTATTACCCAGGTTGATTTCTGGTAAAGCTCTCGGTAAAAAGGGCGATAAAAACCTTAGGGCTGATCTAAATCAACTCCTCTTAGCAGGACATAATCAAGCATTGTGCCTTGAGCCCCGTTAAGATCCAGAGAATTAATAATACCCTTATATTTACCCCCCGATAACCCTTCCCCGATAATGTATGCTCCCTCAGCAGCTTCTTTCGCTATGTTTGCCTGTCTGCTTACCTGGCGTACTTTTCCATATTTAGCAAGTTTAGCAGTCAGCGTCTCAGCAATCTGCGGTATCCGTGCCAGCCGCCCCGAAAGCAGAATTTCTCTAGGATCCTCTATAGCAACCACCATAGCCCCCACACTCTTTAATATTCCCTCAATAAACATGTTCCAGGACTCTAGGTGTTTATCAGAATCCTGAGCCATCTCCTCAGGGGTTAAATTATCATTACTACTGGCATCTTTAGCTCCACCGCTGAAAAGCACCTTTCCGGGAAAACTACCCAAGCGCACCACCAACTCAGAATCCATATTACCCAGCGTAATGAAACCTGGCCCCCCTGACGTCCCACCAAAACCATCAACTATCTTCCCCTGCTCAACAGCGATTACTGCATTAAAGGCATAACCAGCCTCCACTAGAATAAAAGATGTCTCGCCATAGTTAATACCGTAAAGATCAGCCTGATCTCTAATTGCCAGAGCAACACAGCACACCTTATCTGCAGTACCCATATCTATCTTGTTCGCTTTTCTGTAAGCAGGCACAGTTGGGAGATGAATAACACCGGGAGTAAACCAAACCGGAAAATTCTTTGTTTTCATTAACCTGATAACCATTCTGATGCCATCATATAATGGAATACTCTTATCATCAGGTACCATCAGGGTTAATTCATGCTCAGTTATATCCCTGATTGGGGTTACAGGCAGTCCATAGCCAGAAGGTCCCACTATCATATCCAATGGTAAAACACTGGCAATAGTATCTAAAATTACCTCAGGATTCTGAGCGACATCAGCTACTGGGACAGTTGCGTCCAGTATTACCTGTTCACCATCTTTACCAAAGAAATCAAAACTTCCTGTACCAGGATCAATACCAATAACTCTCATCTAACTCCTCTACTTATCAGCGGCTTTAAGTTTCAACGGACAGACAGGATCAGAAGCAAACCAGTTTCCAGTAAGCACATAAGTTCTAGAGCGGCAACCTTTACAGTCAACTAAATAGGAGCAATTCCGGCACGCTCCGGTTCTAGTTTTGGGATCACCTATACGTGATAAGTCACTGGAAGATAGTATGTCTCCCCATATATCGCCAAGTGCTTTCTGATTAACATTACCCAGAACCATCGAGGCAAAACTACAAGGTTTTACATCACCATTAGTTTCGATAAAAAGATATTCACCAAATATACAGGCTGAAGTTGATGGGGCTAAAATACCCCCGCTCTTAGCTAATTTGGTAACCGGCAGTCCTTCTTCCTTGGCTACGGCTTGGAAGAATGGCTCGTCAAAGAAAAGCCCAACTCCAGTTTTTTCTGACGCATGGCAGGCAAGCCTAATGGCTTTTCCATATTCGTATGGGGAAAGAAGCTCATCAGCATATTCCTGACAGGGTTTGAGACCGATGATGTTTACTTTATTTACTTCTATTGAAACCGCTAGTGCAAATATTTCTGGTATTTCTGTGTAATTTTTCTTTAATAGAGTAAAATTTATTGCTTCCAAAAGTCCTTCCCTAGCACAATTACGAGCTGCCTGAACCACCTTATTAAAGCTAGCACCTGTTCTGATAGCCTCATAGGTTGCTGAAGTAGCACCATCAATACTTATCATCACTCTTACGCCTAATTGCTTAAGATTGTCAATTTTCTGCAGGTCTAACAACATACCATTAGTAATCAGGTTAACCTCAAGCTGACTCTGCCTCAATATTTCCAGCATCTCAAACAAATCACCACGCAGAAGCGGCTCCCCCCCCTCGATAATAACCCAGCCAGGTTTAAGCTCTATAATCTCAGCGGCAAGGGCTGCAGCTCTCTCTGTTGATAGTTCTTCTTCAGAAAAGCCGCGACAGTGCCGACAATTCAGATTACATTTCCCGGTGATTGCCCAATCAATAAATAAGGGGTATTGATTTTCACTCAAGAGATAACTCCTATCTCAATTTAAACCCAAATAAAATAATACTTATCTAGTTATTGTCAATTCAGTATATCTAATTTCCAGTAATAGAATCAAACTAATCATACCTTAAATAACAAACGATTCAATATATTTTAATCTATTTTACCTTATAGAGTTTATAATGTTGTCCATTAGTCTTCTCTCTGTTATGCTGGGCTCATACACGAAAAATAAAAATAGTGTGATAAATAATTATTTCTGCATGGATAATAAAGATTTTCATCCCGTTAACTACCTGAAAATAACTATTTTTGGCTTCGCGATAGCAGCTCTATGGAGTAGCCTCCACAGCATTATCATTCAACTGCGGCTACTGGATTTTGTTGCTGAGTCACAGAAAAACTCTTACCTTGGAATTCTTACTGGTACTGGTTTAATACTAGCCATAGCAGTTCAGCCCATAGCTGGGGCAATCAGTGATCGCTCCGGGTTACACTGGGGCCGCCGCCGACCCTACATTCTGCTTGGCACCATCTTTACCATTCTATTTCTACCCGGGATAGGTTTGTGTAACAGCTATCTTACTTTTTTTATCGCCTATTGTCTCCTGCAAATCGGCTCTAATATAGCACAAGGATCATATCAAGCATTTATTCCTGATCTCGTACCTAAAGAAAAAAGAGGACGAGCCTCAGGAGTAAAAACTCTACTTGAATTAGCGGGAGGGGTTGCCCTGTTACGTTTAGTAGGTCCCTTTATGGGCAACTACACCGCCGATAAGGAAGCTTTCTGGCTATGGTTTAGTCTGGGAATATTGGCTTTACTTTTAGTGGGAACAATGGTTGCTACTATATTAACAGTTAAAGAAAAACCCGGAGTTGGTGGCTATCAATTACCTATATTATCAGCTATATACAGAAGCTTTAAGGCCAATATAAAAAGGACACACACTTTTATCTGGTTTTTAACATCTCGTCTTTTTATTATGATGGCATTCCATGCTCTGCAAAAATTCGCACTGTATTTTTTTATGGATGTAATCGGTATTGCCAATCCAGCCGCAGTAACTGCTGACCTCCTTATCATCATTGGGGTAGGGATGCTGTTTGCAGTGTATCCCGCTGGACGTTTATCGGATAAATTAGGACGCAAACCTATTGTCTTTTCGTCCGCACTGCTCAGTGCTCTGGGCATCATGTTACTTTTCTTCTCTAATAGCTATATGCAGATAATGCTCTGCAGCACTCTCCTCGGTCTCTCCTTTGGTACTTTTATAAGTACTAACTGGGCTCTGGCAACGGATCTGTTGCCCAAGGGAGAAGAGGCATTATATCTCGGGCTAACAAATCTTGCGACTGCCGGCGGTTCTGCCCTGGTCCTGTTCTTCATTGGGCCCACGATTGATTATTTTAACACTATTAGTTTCGGGTTGGGCTACAAAGTTATGTTTATAATTTGCTTTGTATTTTTTATTGCAGGGGCATTAGCAGTACTTAAAATTAAGGGGCCAAACCAGTCAGGGTAGTACCGCTTCCCAACCCCAGGAACCAGCCAATGCCACCCCAATATAAAGTAATGTTCTCCCCAATAAGCTGAAAAGGAGAAACTTCCAAAAGGGATAACGAAGAACGCCGGCAATGATACCAGCCAAATCAAATACAAATGGGATTAGTGCCATAATGAAAATAGTCAATGAACCCCATCTCCTCATCCACCCCTCAATCCGACTATACATACTGGTTCTCTGCGCAATTCCATGTCCGCTGTAACCGGCAATATAACTGGTCATTTCACCAATAGCTGCGCCAGCCCCACCAACTACCCCAACCAAAACAGCCGAAGGTAAAACAGCTCCAAATACAGACAGTATAAAAATATTACCGGAAGGTAAGAATACAGAAGCATTAAAGAGCAGACTAATCAAAAAGACTCCCAGATAGCCATATTTTTCCATCTGCTCTATCCTATCCGGATAATTTTTATAAAAATAAAAAATACCAACTGTAATAGCTATAACCAAGAGTAAGGCTAGTACGGGAACCAATCGTTTTTTAATCCACTTTATTTTACTCATCTTATCGTACTTGGCATTGTAACATATTAGAAATACCACAGCTCCATAATTTACCCTTTTTAAAAAAATAAATAAAAACTAAAAAACGATGATTTATAGCATTGTCGACAAAGTCCTCTCTCTGCTATACTTAGGGGGTTGTGCCCCCATCGTCTAGAGGCCTAGGACACCGGCCTTTCACGCCGGTAACAGCGATTCGAATTCGCTTGGGGGTACCAATTATCATACCTGCTTCTGTATCAAAAAAAGTAATGATTTATCCCCCCTAACCATTTATTTTCTTTCAGGCTTCTTCCTTTAGTTTAATACTTAGACTAGTCAGTATACGTTTATGATGATTTTCTCTATATATTCCAAGTGTCACCCTGCTAGTTGCACTAATCTCTGCCATACATATTTATTTTTATTACTCTGTCTATATCAACTGGTTCAATAAAAAAACCAGCGATACCAATTAATGCTCTAGTATCGCCGGTTTTTATTCTCTTATTATTAATATGCTACTCAGAATATCAGTTACTGTACTGCTCATAACTAGATAAACAGCATACTTTTACTTATCCACATTTACCCCATGATCTTTACCGCTCCATCTATCAGCCTCTTGATCTTTTAATTTCCTTCTTAAAATAATCGCACCAATAAATAAAACTACAATTATGCCACCTAATATATATAAACCTAAAAACATTTTGGGTGATCTCCTTTTTTTTATATTTAGAGTAATTGTTGAAGTCATCCCTACTTGAACAGATTTGTGCCAACTGCTCCAGAATCAATGACTAAAAATCCAAACAAGCACTCAATAACCTAAACACATACTACCTAGTTATATTTTACCCCAAAGTAATTTACTTATCAATACCAGCATATTATTACATATGCAAAAATTTATAGCTATTTAGATGATTTACTCCCTCTTGATAAAATGCCCCTAACTGAGACTGGTATCATTAAAATATCAATAAAATTCCATCTCATCTTCATATAAAACAATTTCTTTCTGGCTATCTGCTATTTGTACGGTATAAGTATAAAAAACTTCACCAGTGTTTGGTCTTATCCAGTAATAATTTGTCACTATGCCATTTTGGCCAGAATATTGTTCTATATCAGAATCTCTTACGGATGAGACCTGATTCTCATGCAATTTAATAGTAACTCTTTGCCCGATATAATATCTAGCCCCCATAAAATCACCACCATAAAAATATGGATTGAAGAGTACTCTTATTCTTATACTCTTGTCAAGAGGAAATTTATATTCATATTTTTATGAAAATTATTATTTATAATTTATCCTTTAGTTTATTGTAGGTTTCAGTCAACGCTTCCGGCACTACTCTTACATCAGGTATTACTGTCATAAAATTCATGTCACCCTGCCACCGGGGAACAATATGAGTATGGACATGCTCATCAATACCGGCTCCAGCTACCCTCCCTGAATTTATGCCAATATTAAAACCATCCGGATTAAATACCTCCCGTAAAAGCCTTACGCTTCGGCTAACTATTTGAAAATGTTCATTTCGTTCTTCATCTGTTAGCTCTTCCATGTTAGCTACATGTCGATAAGAAGCTACCAGGAGGTGTCCGGGATTATAGGGGTATCTATTCATAATGACAAAATTTTTCTCTCCCCGATATAAGATATAGTTACCAGCATCATCATCCTGCCCAGGTTTTTCACATAGAATACATCCCGCTGGTTTCTCCATCTGTATATATTCTATACGCCATGGTGCCCACATATGTTTCATACTATCCCCCTTATTGGCCAATTAGCATTATTTTAGTTAACTTATTTTCATGCGTCAAAGATCACGATACAATTGTAAAAAATACAACTATACTATATAGTGACTTTAGTTATGGTGCAAAGAAATCCAGCAAATAACACAACAACCTTCCCATGTACTGCCGACAAAAGAATAATGTTTTTCAACCAATTTCTATTCTCAACTGGCATATAGCTTGAATTAAATGGCACCGGAATACTCCTTGGGAAATAATCCAGAAATTATCTGGAGACACTGGCATCAAGTTAATCGCTGCTAGGGATGGAATGAAATTTAACCCATAACAATTAAATAACAGCCAGAATTAATTCATAAGGCAAGAGGGAGAATAAATATATCATGGATGAAATAACTGAATGTGCCAAGTGCAATAAGATGGTATGTCATAGCAAAGCATTTGACCAGGGAACACCGAATTGCCCTACTAAAACCAGGCAAGAGACTATACAAAAAACACTGGTTGAATATGATAAGCCAGAAATAAAGGAGTTTGCCCGGCAAGCCTCAATACAGGAATTTGAGGGTTATATAAACCTGCCGGAAGGCAGCACTCCCCGTAATCCCAGAGTAGAAGAGGTAATACAATTTGCCAAAAAGATGGGCTACAAGAAACTCGGGATGGCTTTTTGCCATGGTTTAAGGCATGAAGCTGCGATATTAAACACTATTCTAGAAAATAGAGGGTTTACCGTTATTTCTGTCTGTTGCAAAGTTGGTGGCACACCCAAGGAAGCAATCGGTATCACAGAAGAGCAAAAAATAGCAGGACCGGGTCAGTGGGAAACAATGTGCAGCCCGATAGCACAAGCTGAAATTTTAAATAGTGAAGAGGTAGAGTTTAATATAGTTATGGGACTTTGTGTTGGCCATGACTCGCTGTTTTTCAAATATGCTAAGGCTCCAATCACTGTTCTTATAGCTAAGGATAGGGTTTTTGGTCATAACCCGATAATGGGTATATATCAATCTAATGCCTATTACCGAAAACTACTACGTAAAGAGACTCTAGATTCGTAGTTAAACTAATAATAATCATCCGGGAATAACTTTTATTTAGCTTTGAACTACTTAACTGTGGTCAGAAGACTAGTTCTATCCAGTATTTTAAACTATAATAGTCTGTCTGGAGAAACGAATTGACTGATTTCAATAATATACTACATCAGGTTAACAAACCAGCCCGCTATACCGGAGGAGAGTGGAATAGCATAGTCAAAGACTGGGACAAAACCTTCATTAAATTTGTTCTTTCCTACCCGGATGTATATGAAATCGGTATGTCCAATATGGCCGTACCGATCCTCTATGAAATACTCAATAACCAGCCAGATATTCTGGCCGAAAGGGTTTATGCCCCGTGGGGAGACATGGAAGCAGCATTGACCGCGGCCGGTATTCCTCTGTTTAGCCTTGAATCCAAGCACCCTTTAACAGATTTTGATGTTATTGGCTTCTCTTTAGGCTATGAATTAACCTATACCAATGTATTAAATATGCTTAACCTCGCTAAAATACCGGTTCTAGCTGTAGAGAGAAATGACTCTCATCCATTGGTAATAGCCGGCGGCAGCTGCACTCTTAATCCGGAACCAATGACTGATTTTATTGACTTTTTTGTAATTGGGGATGGTGAAGAAGTATTGCTCGAGCTCATAGCAGTTATCAGGGATTGGAAACATATGGGCGAGAGAGCTCCAAAAAAAGAATTATTTAACCAGGTAGCCACCATTCCCGGTGTATATGTACCAAGCCTGTATCAAGCAGAATATGCTACTGATGGTTCATTTAAAAGTCTTAAATCTATAGCAACTCAAAAAAAAGCTGTTATTCAGCGGCGTATAGTTAGCAAACTCCCCCATCCCGTTACTAAACCAGTTGTTCCATACATTGAAACAGTACATGACCGAGGAGCAATAGAGATTCAGAGAGGCTGCAGCCGTGGTTGCCGCTTTTGCCAGGCGGGAATAATCTACCGCCCGGTACGTGAACGCTCTCAAGCTGAAGTTGTACAAGCGGTAGGAGAGCTTATTAATAATTGTGGTTATAATGAAGTGTCACTGGTCTCACTAAGCACAAGTGATTATTTCAGCATCAATGAGTTAATAACTACTTTAGCCCAAGATTACCATGAGCATCACCTTAGTCTGTCACTACCCAGCCTGCGTATCGATAGTTTTTCTATAAAATTAATGGAAACACTTCCATCCCGCAGAAAGACAGGCCTTACCTTCGCCCCAGAAGCTGGAAGTGACCGATTACGGTGCAGTATCAATAAAAATACTACTGAAAACGAACTACTGCAAACAGCCGCAGTTGCTTTTGAACGTGGTTGGTTAAACCTCAAATTATACTTCATGCTTGGCCTGCCTACGGAAACAATTGAAGATGTAGAAGGGATTGTTACGCTGGTAGATAAAATTCAGTTATTGGGTAGACAAACTAGAGGGAAGAGACCACAGTTAAGAATAAGTCTATCCACTTTCGTTCCCAAACCCCACACCCCTTTCCAATGGGCAGCTCAGGAAAAAGAAGAACAGCTAAACGCCAAACATGAACTCATTACTCACAGATTACGCCAGAAAGGAACCAAACCATCCTGGCAGAATCCAAAAGTTAGTTTACTTGAGGCAGCATTATCCCGAGGGGATAGACGTCTTGGTAAGGTTATCTATCATGCCTGGAAATTAGGCTCAACTTTTGATGGCTGGAGTGAGCACCATAATTACCAGAATTGGCTTCGTGCTTTTGAAATAACCGGCCTTGACCCCAGTTACTATGCCCAGCGCGAGCGTCCTCTGGATGAACCCTTACCCTGGGCGCATATTGAAACCGGAATATCCCAAATCTTTCTAAAACAAGAGTATCAGCGCGCTCTAGAGAGCATATCAACTACTGACTGCCGTACCCAATCATGCAATACCTGCGGGCTGGAACGCTGGCAACTAGGTTGCCAGCAAAGATAACTGGTTAAAAGATATTTGTTAGCAAAAATGTCAGTAAAATGCATTCTGCTCAGAGGTGGAGAATTAATTAATTTTATTGTTTTGGACATGGCGAAGAGAGAACGGGCCTGGTTTAGACAAATTTTTAATAACATAATCGGTGAATCCATCTATTGGATTTGAATTACAGATTCCCGCAAGTTCTTTTCCAATGCTAGTGAAAAGCACTTTACCAATAGATAGTTCGTTCTTATCAGTATTCTCGAATTCCCCTATAAAAACAGTTCCTTAATAAGAAATGGAAATACGCTGAGAAAGGTCAACCTCTTTATAACCAGCACCTGGCTCAAAGCTAATTAAACCAATATCATCCAAATGGTTCAACATGTCAAAGCCAATTTGTTGGTCTTTGTATATTGAATCCTCTTCATCGTAAATTAAAGTTTTCAACTCTCCATCAATTAACCAATTAAAGCCGCAAAGCTTAATAAATAACTGTGCGTCAACTTTGTCCAAAGATCCTAAGGAATTAACAGTTCGCTTGGAATAAGTTCCTGGAGAATTAGCTTCGCCTGATAATACTTTCGCCCACAAAACCTGCATTTCTTCATCTGAAACAATGCGGCACTTATCAAAGAAATTAGTTATCCAATCGTTATCCATGTCTTGAGGAGTGGAAGTATCAATTAAGTATGGAATAGCTTTCTCGGTGATTGTCTCCATGTTATCCTGTTTTTTAGCTTCTTCGGAGACGAAACGGGTAAGTGCCCTGCGTTGAATATTGGTAACTTCAATCTGAGCCTGCGCTCCAATAATGGCTGCATCAGCCTCTGCTTTTGCTACGCGCCTGATTTGATAAGGCTTGTATATGCCACCAACAGCATCAGATATCTTATTAATTAAAACCTCTATTGGCTTTGTAATGTTACCATTGATTTTAATTAGGGAGGGTCCATCAGCCATATTTCTCCTCAAGACCAGTTGAAATTACTCTGTTTATTAGTGTGCTACTCTAAAATAAACATTAATAAACAGAGTATTCTGTTTCAATATTACTGTCAAGTTAAACTTTTGGTACCGGTATCTAAGTACTATCCCTTAAAACAAGTTATGGCTACTACCTTGTCGTCTTCCTCAAGCCTCATTACCCTTACCCCCTGAGTACTCCTTCCCTGAACTGAAATACCACCCTTAGTCGGGTCTTTTTCCTTTACCGGCGTACAGGTAACAATACCATTAGCCGATATAAGTATCAGCTCCTGAGATTGAGAAACCAGACAGGCAGCAGCTACATCCCCTGTTTTTTCCATAACTTTAAAGGTTCTTATGCCGCTACCGCCACGATGCTGCTGTTTGTATTCACCAATAGGGGTAAGCTTCCCATAACCGTTAGTAGTAACTACCAGCAGGAAAGCCTCCGGATAGATGACACCCATGCTGACCACTCTATCATCTGATGCCAAACGAATACCGCGCACTCCACCGCTAGTCCTGGAGCTAGGCCTCAAGGTAGATACACTAAATCTTATCGACTGCCCTTTCCGCGTTGCCAAAATAACATCACTCTGGTCCGTAGCCAGACCAACTGAGACCAGTTCATCACCAGTCTCTAAATCCATAGCAATAAGTCCACTGCTACGTACTGCAGCAAATTTATCTGCAGATGTCTTCTTTATCTCACCCTTATTAGTAGCCATCAACAAGTAGTCATCCGGTTTAAATTCGGTTACAGCTATCATTGCCGTAATTTGCTCATTTTCAGCAATGGGGAAAAGATTAATCACTGCCATTCCTTTTGCTATCCGTGAACTATCAGACGGTATTTCATGGCACTTGACACAAAAAACCTTGCCCCGATTAGTGAAAAACAACAAGTTATCATGAGTATCGGCTGCTACTAAAAGCTTCACTGCATCTGCTTCCCTGGTTGTCATCCCTCTGATACCCTTACCACCACGGTGCTGTGGCCGGTATTTATTAGATGGCACTCTTTTCACAAATCCACGGTTGCTAAGTGTCACCACTACCCTTTCGTGTGGAATAAGGTCTTCTTCAGCAAATTCCATAACCCCTTGTTCGCTAATCTCGGTGCGTCGTGGGTCACCATATTTAGCCTTCAATTCACCAACATCTTCTTTTATCAGAAGAAGCATTCTCTTGGGATTAGCCAGCAAACCTTCAAGATAAGCTATATTTTTAACCACCTCAGCATACTCATCAAGTATCCGGTTTCGTTCTAAATTAGCTAGCCTGCGTAATTGCATATCAAGAATAGCCTGAGCCTGAATTTGTGATAAAGAAAAACTAGACATAAGATTATGGCGGGCTTCCTCAGCAGTTCTGGAAGCACGGATAGTAGCTATTATTTTATCAATATTATCCAGAGCAATTTTAATACCTTCTAATACGTGAGCTCTTTCTCTAGCTTTCTTCAGATTGTACCGAGAGCGCCGAGTGATAATCTCGCGACGGAAATCGATATAATGCTGCAACGCTTCTTTAAGACTAATTACCCTGGGTTGTCCATCTACCAGAGCCAGCATATTAGCAAAGAATGCCGACTGCATAAATGTATACTTATACAGGCTATTCAGGACTTGCTGTGGCTGAGCATCCCTTCTCAGTTCAAAAACAATCCGCATACCCTGCCGGTCTGACTCATCACGTAATTCACTGATGCCAATAATTTTTTTACTTTTAACCAAGTCAGCTATCTTCTCCATTAGACTAGCTTTATTTACCTGATAAGGAAGCTCAGTAACCACTATCTGACGATGTGCACCACCCACAGCATCTCCTATATGAGCTTTTGCTCTTACTACTATCCTGCCATGACCAGTAGCATAGGCAGTTTTAATGCCATCCTGTCCCAAAATTACACCAGCCGTAGGAAAATCAGGGCCTTTAATAAATTGAGTAAGTTCATCAATTATCGCATGGGGATTATCAATCAGATAAAAAATAGCATCGCAAACTTCACCGAGATTATGTGGGGGAATATTGGTAGCCATCCCGACTGCAATTCCAGAACTGCCATTAATCAGCAAAGCAGGTAATCGAGTAGGTAAAACAGTTGGCTCGGCCAAACTCTCATCAAAATTAGGCATGAAATTGACGGTATCCTTATCAATATCAACCAGCATTTCTTCGGCAATCTCAGTTAGGCGTGCTTCGGTATAACGCATTGCCGCTGGTGGATCATTGTCCACACTCCCGAAATTACCCTGCCCATCAACGAGCATATATCGCATCGAGAAATCTTGTGCCATTCGTACCATCGCATCATAAACAGAAGTGTCACCATGTGGATGATACTTACCCAAAACCTCACCAACAATACGAGCGCTCTTCTTATGAGCACTATTATGGATAATACCCATATCATTCATAGCATAAAGAATGCGCCGGTGTACCGGCTTTAATCCGTCTCTTACATCAGGCAAAGCACGGGAAGCAATAACACTCATTGCATAATCAAGATAAGAATTCCTCATCTCATCGTCAATATTTATCTGTTTGACATTCCCTAAAACCATAATTTCCTCTCCTCGCTTAAAAGTATCTTACGCATATCATTACACAATTCATTTATTTCAAACATATGACCAATAGCCAAACTCTTTACTCGTCCTCATCATCTTGATCACTAATATCAGAAGAATCTTCAGTAAATAATTCTACTTCTCCCCCTCCGACTATAGTATAACCAGAGTAACTATCCCCTCCCTCATCATTCTCTAACTCACGCCGCAGTACTCTATCACCATTATAAAACCGTACCCTTTCAAATCTTTTAGAAGGAAAGGAAAATTGTCCTACCTGACTGGGATCTTGATATACCTCTCTGATAATGAGAGTCATCATTTCTTCCGTTGATCTAATAACATTAGCCGTATACCTATTACCACCCTTCATTAATTTGATAAGCCGCTGTCCATATTTAGTTTCCACTTTCCCCAGATATACCCCGTGATCATCTTGGGCTATTAAGCTGGCTCCTTCAATCTTCAGATGTACCATGTCACCAGCTACTATTTCCGCTAAAGTTTCCCCCGGCGCAAGATGATAAAGATTAACTACTCCCGTCTTACCTGTTTCCTCAATAAAATGCCATGGCTCAACCTTATGGAATTCACTCTCCAAATTCTCTTTATTTTCTCCCAAATGAGATAAACGATTTAGATTCTTCTGGGCAATAGTATTGTAGGGGTCAAGTTCCACAGTTTTATTATAGGCTTCTCTTGACTGGTTATATTCTCCTAACTCCAGATAGGCTCTACCTAAACGATTATAGGCATCAACATCATTGGGGAAATTCTCTATTAAACTCCTGTTAGCTACAATTGCCTCTTTCCATAGGCCTTGCATAGCCAAGGCTATTGCCTTTTTACTGCCCCGTCGTTTTAAACTTAATTGTTGTTCATCC
Source organism: Dehalococcoidales bacterium (assembly GCA_028707015.1). GTDB lineage: Bacteria > Chloroflexota > Dehalococcoidia > Dehalococcoidales > JAQTVP01 > JAQTVP01. The sequence goes on from JAQTVP010000008.1 coordinate 16,670, forward strand.
TGATACGTCATCATCTACCCCCTCCCTAAATCTCCCTACACTCATGTTAATTCACCTACTTCTAAACAGCTGATTATTTACTCCAATTCTAATTCAAAAGCCAAGTGTAAAGCACGTACCGCGTCCTTAACTTTAGTCTCATCAATGATACAAGTTATCCTTACTTCTGATGTAGTGATCAGCTGAATATTTATGCCTTGCTTACTTAGTGTGCTGAACATCTTCGCAGCATAGCCAGGAGTATTCTGCATCCCGGTACCAACAACACTCACCTCACCCAAATTAGCAGCACTAACACACTCCCTGGCTCCGATTGATTTGGCTATGGATTCCACCAGATGCATTGCTTTAGTCAACTGACTTTTAGCCACAGTAAAGGTTAAATCAGTTATATTATTAATACTAGCATTTTGAACAATGGTATCAACGCTAATGCCGGCTGCAGCCAAAGGTTGGAAGATAGCCGTAGCAATACCCGGACTGTCCGGAACCCCAACCACCGTTATTTTAGCTATATCAAGATTATAAGCAATACTCTTTACTTTATTTCGCACTTCCATAGATGTCCCTCCATGAATCAAAGTACCTGAACTATTATTAAAGCTAGACGCTACTAAAATGGGTAAGTTAAATAACTCCCCGAGTTCAACGGCTCGCGGGTGCATTACCTTAGCCCCATAGCTTGCCAGCTCCAGCATTTCCTCATAACCGATCTCAACAAGTTTTTGTGCATCTGGCACCAGGCGGGGGTCCGCCGTATAAACACCATCAACATCAGTGTATATCTGGCATACTTTAGCTCCCAGACTAATAGCCAAAGCTACAGCCGTAGTATCAGAACCGCCGCGTCCCAATGTGGTTATATCCATATCCTCGGTAATACCTTGGAAACCGGCAACAATCACAATATTACCCTTATCCAGTTCCTTAACAACCCTTTTAGAATCAACCTGTAAAATACGCGCCCGGCTGAAAGCTGCATCAGTGCGTATCCCAGCTTGTGCCCCGCTAAGGCTAATAGCTTCATATCCCATCGTCTTAAGCGCCATTGCCAGTAAAGTACTGGATACTATCTCCCCGGTAGATAATAGAACATCAAGCTCTCTCTCACTGGGATGTTTATTAACCTGATAAGCCAGTTCCAGTAATTCGTCAGTAGTATCACCCATTGCTGAGACTACCGCTACTACACTATCACCCTTATTTCTAGTATCAGCTATGCGCTGAGCAACATTTTTAATCTTAATTGCATCAGCAACTGATGAGCCACCATATTTTTGTACCACTATTGCCATCGTTAATCTACCTTACACTTAAATAATTTACTGTATTAACTTCCCCATAATTTTATACCCTTCATTGATAAAAAAGCCAGTATTTTTTGCCTCAAATTCAGTAAATTTCTGTGCTCCATTAGCTGCAAACCCGGGCCCCCAAAGCATAAAGGGAACCGGTTCACTACTGTGGGTCTGAATTTCAATGGGTGTCGGATGGTCCGGCATAATAAGAACTCTCAAATTTCCCGGCTGCCAGTTACGTATCCGGCTTATAATTTCCCTGTCCACACACTGAATAGCCTCTATCTTTTCTTCAACCAAACCACTATGAGCCGCCTCATCTGGTGCTTCAACGTGAATAACCACCAGATCATTTTCAGCAAGAGCATTTAAGGCTCCAATTCCCTGTGCCGCATAATCATTATCCAGCCCATCGGTAACTCCAGGAATATTCAGTGTTTTCATATCTATCATCTGGGCCAGCCCATATAGCAGATCAACCCCGGAACTCATTACTGCATTAAGTCCATACGTCTGCTTAAAATCAGGCATTTCAGGTATCTGACCACTACCCCAGAAAAGCCATATCATTGTTGCAGGGATATCACCCTGAGATCGTCGCTCAGCGTTAACCGGATGTTCCTTCAGTATAGCTACAGAGTTTGCCATCAATTCCCGGAGCAGTTCACTCCCTGTTCCCCTGGGCAGATGATCCTCAACAAGTTTATTAGGAATATCATGCGGAGGAGTACACACTGCTAAAATAGTATCTTCACTGTCTTTTAGCTTGCATAAGTGGCGATAGCTAACACCGGGATAAAAATGTATTTTATCACTGCCCAGACGTTGATTTATAGTCTCAATAATCTTCTGTGCTTCCCCGGTACTAATGTGACCCGAACTATAATCCCACATCCTGCCATCGCGAACAGCCACCAGATTACAGCGAAAAACGACT
>JAQTVP010000142.1 GCA_028707015.1 Dehalococcoidales bacterium
GGTGTAATAAAATCGAGCCATTCAAAAGTGTCTGAGTCAAATAGAACTTCTCAATCTTCGAGTAGCCAGCCTAACAGAACCGAAACAAGAAGTTCTGGTGGACAAAAGAAATTCAATCAGTTTGGCAAGCAGAGCGGTAAGGAATTTCCAAAGTGGATGATTGCTTTAATGTTTATTCTTGCCTTTTCTATTATTGGTATAGGACTGAGCCTATTTATCAGTACATTCATTCCACTTTGGATATTGCTAGGGTTCTCTATCATCTTTTCTATTGAGAAATGGTTCAACTATTACACGAGAAAGTACAAATGGATCGGTAGATTATACAGGCTCATTTTAAATTTGAGCATATTGGCATTGCTTGGGCTTCTTATTGGGTCAGGTATAAAGTTATTTTCACAGCAATTTTTGAATAACACACTAATCGCTAGTCTGCTATTCATTGCAGAATTCGTCTTCTTCATTTGGCTTTGGCGAATTGTCGCACGAAATAGTTGGCGTTGGCCTAGCATGAAATTGACTGTATTCTCTTTGATAGGGCTATCTGTAGTATTTGCCTTTGCTGGTGTCCAGCCTATGACAACCTACAAAGATAAAGTTGCATCTTTTATTAGCTCCACTTTCAATAATTCATCGCAATTAATTGTTCCGTCATCTACTCCAGCGACTACTGCAGTAACCAAGTCCACTACTACCAAACCAAGTGCCTCGCTCCCGACGACAACAACGACTAAACCATCAGTTTCAACAACCACCCCTACAGCTTCAGCATCAATTGTCGCTGGAACAACATCGAGCATTGATAGAAGCGCATTCTCAATTATTGACCAGTATGCCCTTGCAACACCAGAAACTGTATCGAAATCTATCAATACTTTAGCAGCCTACCTAGTACAACCAGCCAAGAATGATTTTGAGAAAGCCAGAGCAATTTACCGTTGGATAACACAAAATATATCTTATGATTTTTCTGCTTACCTAACTAAAAACTACGGTAGCACTAGCGCTGCAGATGTTCTAATTAGTCAAAGCTCAGTATGCCAGGGTTATGCAACATTATTTAATGCTCTAGCAAAATCGGCTGGATTAGAAGTTGTTACTATTAGCGGTTGGGCTAAAGGTTATAGCTATAATGCCGGTGATTCAATTATAGGAGCCACTAATCACGCATGGAATGCTGTAAAAATTGAGGATGGGTGGTATTTGATAGATAGTACTTGGGGAGCTGGTTATATTTCACAGCAAGAATTCGTCAGAGACTTTGATGAATCATATTTCCTAACTCCCCCAGATTTATTTATTCTTAACCATTTACCGGAGAATACAAAATGGCAACTCTTAAGCTCACCTCTATCAAAAAATGAATTTTCTACGCTTCCTTATGTATACTCAAATTTTTTCAGTTATGGGCTAGATCTTGGTAACAATACACAAGCCATATTAAATACAAAAAGTAGTCTCAGCTTATTCTTCTCAGTACCCAATAATATTTATTTAATGGCGAGAATATTTAAAGATAACGTTAAATTGTCAGATACATACACTTCAGCAAATAGATCAGGAAGCAACTATCAAATTAATGCCACTTTCCCTTCTTCGGGTACATATACTCTGACTATTTATGCTCGAGAAGGTGATGAATTTGGTATGTACGATGGTATTTTGGAGTATAAAGTCATAGCGGGTAATACTCCTTAGCTTAAAACTACCCGCATATAAAAGTCCTAGTCACCTTTGAGTATATTACCTTCAGCTCAGGAAAATGTTACAGACCTATCTGCTAGTCTGTTAGTATATCAAGGAGACAATAAGCTTAACCTACCACTAAAAAGTAACATCATAAGCTTATGTGTGACCGGACAATCCAAGCTTTCGCCGGAGTGAGTGGTTAGATGCAGAGGTGGAGGCGGGTGTACACTTCTTGAACAATGGCATATTCGTTCTCTCACCAAACAGAATACGAGTGCTTGCTGTGTCCATTCAACGCTCCGGCTCACAGATGAGGGCTGCGAAGCGGCCAGATTCCTTGTGCAGTTGGTTGTTATAGCTTAATATCGTAATTTAAGCCACTTGGTTACTTTGAACTTCCTCATATATGGCTCTCTAAGAACCTCATTCATCAATTCCCAATAGCAAGCTTTGGCAAATTTAGATTTGATACCTTTTGGATAGATGTAGTGGTATTTAGGTAGGTCGCCACCTTCCCACACAATACTTTTATTGAATTCAGGTTGCAGGTAGTCATATATCCCCCACCTTATGTTATTTAAAAACTCGGCAATGGTACTGCTATGGTAGTTTAGAATATCTGTATGAAAGCGCTCGTAAAAATCAGTTAAGGTTAATAGAGCTTCATTCATATCGACAGTTATGCCACTTTTTGACAATATTTCTTTTAATTCTTTAGCTACGCCTATAGCTCTGAGATAGTTATGTTTTGATATGTTACCAGTCATCTTTAAGAAATCAAATCTTGAAATATGCAGTTTTGTCTTCTTATCAATTGATGGCAACCATACATCAACCTCTACCTCCTGCTCGATCCAGTCTTTGAACTCCTGCGTAGCGACCTTTAAATTATGTACTGAATTATTCTCATCAAAGTATGGGGTGTTTACTATCTTGCTTAAACCTCCAAGATAAGAGGTTTGTTCAATAGGGCCTTTCTTGTCAGTACAGGACAGAAAATCAACAACGATAATATTGAATAACCTTTGATGCGTAATTGATTTAAAGGCTATAGTCGAGTCTGGGTCATTCCCTTCCAAAGACATCAGTTCGAAGTTAACCATTGAGTCAATTAGCTCTTTGGCTGCCTTCAAAATAATAACTTCTTGTTCAATACCTGAAGATTTGATTGCCATATTCAGCTCCTTATCAGGTAGGATTGGGGAAACCCCTTTCGGCTGTTTTCATTTTAAGCCTCTATCTTCTATGTGAGCAAGTGAGATGTTCACTCCAGTGGCAACCACTAAGTCGCTAGAAAGTGCAGTCGCCGAAACCGATTCCTGGCTAAAGACGGTTAGGTTCTGATTTGGTTGAAAATAAAAAGCCTACTCCAGAATATTTATTGTCAAGTAGGGAGGTTAATAATGTTATTGGAGAATTAAGGTGTAGAAAAACCATCCTCTTTGTGTTTCAGAAAAATTAGGAGTTAATATGATAAAATGCCGTGAGGAGGGATTACGATTATGGAAAATAATGAACCCGAAATCAATAGAGAATCACTTGATTTCATATTTGAATACACACGAAATGCCCCAGAATTACAATTAAAAGACGTTGAGGCTTTGGATAATAAAGTAATTCAAATATTGAGCGTAGCAAGTGTTATCATCGGCTTAATCGGATTTGTAATTGGGAAGGCAAATATTAATGTTCTTTCGCTGATTGCATTGCTTATAGCATTACTTGCATATATTGTCTTAGCTATATTCGCTTTTATTCACCTCAAATCAACTAATTTTCGTAGAAGTGGGCAAGCCGATACTCTGTGGGATGAATTCTGGAGTGATGATGTTAAAAGTATTAAGCATAGCCTAGTTGCTGATATTAGCAAGGCTTATGCTTTTAATAAAACGCTAATTAACAAAAAGGCTCGCACATTACTTTGTGTTGTTATATTTGCAGCCGTAGAAGTTGTTGCCGTAGGCTCTTTTATAATCCTATCAGCCTTTTTTACTTGCCCTTAACTGCAATATCTGGGGGCAATTCCTTTGGGGGTTTAGGTGCGGGCTTAGTTTTATTGGAATCATTTTGTTTCATATCCGAATTATAGTCCAACCATTCCTACTTTACAATTTGTGGTTTCATGTTTTGTAAAGTAAAAACGGCAAATTATCAACTAATATTTATTGTAAAGTTGAAGGACTAAAATCAACCAAAAACGAACCTAACCCTAAAGACATAACGCTTGACATGTAAGATTATCGGTAGTATTCTTAGTATACTATAGCTTGTGTTACGGAAGGGAGGCAAAAATGGGTGGAAAAGCAAGGACAGAAAAAATGTCGGTAACGTTACCCAAGGAGCTGGCTGGTGAAATCCGTTCTATCGCATCCCAGGGGGAGATAAGCCTCTTTTTTACCGAGGCGCTGGAGCATTACATATCCTACCGCAAACAGAAGATAGCCCTGGAGAAAGGGTTTGGCGCTTGGAAGAATGAGAGTCATCCCGACCTGGCTACTCCTGAGGACTCCACTGCCTATGTTCGCGCTATCAGGAAAGCGGATAGCGCACGGCTGGCGCGGCTGGGGGGCGTAAGTGCAAAGTAGCCGGGTAAAAGGCATCTCATGTCTGGTGGATACCGATGTTGCCATTGATTTTCTGAGGCGGCGTGAATATGCGCAGAAGCTGCTTGAGAACTGGGCCGGGGAGGGGCTCCTGGCAATAAGCAGATCG
>JAQTVP010000009.1 GCA_028707015.1 Dehalococcoidales bacterium
CCCCAATATCAATATAAAACACTTTCTCGACAGCCACCGGAATTTTAAAATCAGTGCTATGGATTTTCCAGAATTCAGCTAATATTTCGCATCCAAAAACATGGTATTTTTCTTCTTCTTCAGCAGAAGCATAACCCTCACTAATCCAATTTTCTTCGTAAAATTGCAGTAGCTTCTCAAGAGAGGGTGCCGGTGGCACCTTTACCCTAAAAAAATATTCAGCGCAGAGATGCAACGAAGAGCCAAAGCTAAAATACCATCTAGCCTTTCGCTTTAAGCCATCAATATACTGCAGCTTATACTGTAATGGGCAGGACTGATACAGAGAAATCTGGGTATAGCTTAACGGTCTCATTACTTCTCCTTTTATTTACTTTACTTAAGACATTATAATCTATTTTTTATTTGAAAGGATAATCTATATAATAGCTAAAAATAAACATATGGTTTAATATTGAATAATAATTTAATTTTAGACTGAAAATAGATTATGGAAGAAATATCATTTTTAATTGCTTTCAGTGCAGGTTTACTATCCTTCTTTTCACCCTGTGTATTACCGCTGGTGCCGGTATATCTCGCCAGCTTGGCAGGCAGTGACATATTTGATACCACAACTGGAAGACGAATCTCCCTGTTCCTTCATTCTTTTAGCTTTGTAATCGGATTTTCCCTAATATTTAGCCTCTGGGGGGCTGGCGCCGGATTGATTGGATCTACTCTGGTGTCTTATTCAGGAATAATCCGCCAGATAGTCGGCAGCTTACTGATAGTCTTTGGCTTATTCATAATAGCCAGTCTGAGAATATCATGGCTCAATTATACAAAATATCTAACCCCCTTTTTAGGAACTACCAGTAGCTACCTCCGCTCTTTCTTGACCGGCAGCATATTCTGCTTTGCCTGGACACCCTGCCTCGGCTGGCAAATTACGAGTATCCTATCTCTTGCGGGGAGTTCGGGAACAGTTTGGCGTGGCACCTACCTGCTAGCAGTCTATTCTTTAGGTCTGGGACTCCCTTTCCTAATTATGGGAATAGCTTTTAGTACTATTACTCCATTATTAAAACATATCCGCCGTTACGCTAATGTAATTTATATAATCAGCGGTTTGTTACTCATTACCACCGGGATACTTATCCTGACTAACAGACTGCTCTGGTTCCAAATGTAGTATCGAGGTTAAAAATATTATGCACAGGGCATTAATTATAAATAAAATATTTCAAGCAACAGTAGCAATTACACTGATCTTAGTTCTGGCGCTGGTAATGTCTGGCTGTAACCTAAATCAATCTCAAGGCATAGAAAAAGGAGATATAGCACCTGACTTTCAACTACAAAATCTGGAAGGACAAACTATCTCTCTCAGTAACTTAAGGGGGAATCCAATTCTAATCAATTTCTGGGCAACGTGGTGCCCACCATGCCGCAGTGAAATGCCCCATATTCAGGATATATATGAGGAATGGTCTGATACAGAACTAGTATTACTGGTGATTAATATTGGTGAGAACTCTTCCAAAGTAGAAGATTTTATGCAAAGTAACGACCTTTCCTTCCCTATACTACTTGATACCAGACAAAATGTAGCCCAGAGCTATAATATTACTGGCATCCCAACTACCTTTTTCATTGATAAAGATGGTATAATTCAGGATAAGGTTATCGGCGCTTTCTCCAGTAAGGCACAAATAGAGAACAGATTAATTACTATTATTCCATAAAATAAGAGGAGATGAGGTATGGGTGATGTTTTAGATGAAGCCTACGGAATAGTGCAGTGCAAAGAATGTCCCTGGTATAAATCATGCGCAACACCAATGAGATTCAGTGCTGAAGATATTCGCCGCCAGCTTGAATCATCGGGACAAGGAATAGGTATGCCTGGTCAAGCTGACCTTGGTTTACAAAATCTCCTGTCAAGCATGTCAACAGCTGCACAGAATTCACTTCTGGAAGGCTGTCCCGTATTTATTGGCCGTCTGCGCAACAATCCCAAGCTGGCTCAGCGAATTAAGGAAATAATGCAGAATTGGGGAAATGAAGAGGAATAAATATTTCTATTTATTCCTCTTCATAACAATATAAATTAACATTAGTAACCCCACCAATTAACAGAAACAAAATAATTACTGCAGGGTAATATTTATTCTATCAAACAAGACTATCACACCCAACTAATATGACATTTAAAAATAACCATTTAGCATAATGAGGAAATAAAATATGTACCAAAAATCAACGCTGGATAACGGCCTGCGTATTATCACTATTCCCATGCCGCGAATCCATTCTGTATCCATCTGTATGTTTGTTGGCATCGGTTCCCGATACGAATTAGAGGCAGAAGCAGGAATTTCGCACTTTATTGAGCACATGCTATTCAAGGGAACATCAAAGCGAAAGACGGCTAGAGAAATTTCAGAAACAATAGAAAGGGTGGGAGGTATTTTAAACGGGGGTACCAATAAAGAAATAACTCTTTATTGGTGCAAAGTAACCCAGCCTCACTTTAAATTAGCTGTAGATTTACTGGCGGATATACTGCTTAATTCCAGATTTGACCAGCAGGATATCGAAAAAGAACGTCAGGTTATTATTGAAGAAATTAATATGAGTAAGGATTCTCCTCCACAACGAGTTGATATGCTCATTGATGAATTACTATGGCCTAATCATCCCCTGGGACAAGATATTGCCGGCAATAAAGAATCAATTTCTACTATCAGTAAAGAAATGATGCTTAGCTACCATTCAGGTAAATACCTGCCTAGTAATACTGTAATTACCATCGCCGGTAATATTCAGCACGAGCAGGCAACAAATACCGTTAGCCAAGTTTTAGGTAACTGGTCTAACCGGCGAGAGCTTCCAGAATATTTATCTTATCCAGCTCATAAAGAACCGGCGGTTCAACGCTTGAATATTGAAACTAAAGAAACGGAACAAGCTCACCTGTGTCTGGGACTGCCCGGACTATCCATCTTCCACCCTAAACGCTTCACTCTTAATCTGCTGAATGTAATTCTCAGTGGAGGAATGGGTAGTCGCTTGTTTAGCGAAATTCGTGACAAACTTGGACTCGTCTACAATATTCATAGCTATGTTGACGAATATCTGGACACTGGCTCAATTATTATCTCAGCAGGAGTAGATCCCAAAAATCTGTTAGCTGTTATTAAAGCTACCTTGGAACAGCTTTCTTTATGTAAAGAAACAATACCTGAATCTGAACTATCTAAAGCAAAGGAATTATCAAAGGGACGATTGTTATTACGCATGGAAGACAGCCGTAATGTTGCCAGCTGGATAGGCGGACAGGAAATACTCACTAATAACATTCTGAGTATTGACCAGGTAGTATCTATTATTGATGCCATTAGCGTTAATGAAATCAAGGAGTTAGCCGAAGAGCTATTAATAGAGGAAAAACTCCATTTAGCAGTGGTTGGTCGTATTAATAAGAATGAAACCCTGGAAAATTTATTAAAGTTATAATTCGGTAACTTGAAAATTTATCTCTGTTAAAATCTCACCCAAAAAATAGCCGTAGTCAGAAGGCTACGGCTATTTTCAAACTACACAGGTAGTTGTTTATTAATACATACCACCCATACCACCACCCATACCGCCTGCCGGCATATCAGGTGCTTTGTCCTTTTCCGGAATATCGGTAACCATCGCTTCGGTAATTAAAACCATAGTGGCAATACTGGCTGCATTCTGTAAAGCAGATCTGACTACCTTAGTCGGATCAATAATACCCTTCTCGATCATATTAACATATTCTTCTGCTTGGGCATCATAGCCAACACCAATCGGACTCTTCTTAACCGCATCTATTATTACAGAACCATCTTTACCAGCATTCTCCGCAATCCATCGAATCGGCTCATCTACTGCTTTTCTAACAACATCAACGCCAGTAGCTTCATCTCCGCTAACTTCTAGTTTGTCCAGAACTTTCACCGCATTAAGTAGCGCAACCCCACCACCAGGTAAAATACCTTCTTCTACCGCTGCTCGGGTAGCTGATAATGCATCCTCAACTCGGTGCTTTCGCTCTTTAAGCTCAACCTCGGTAGCAGCTCCTACTTTGATTACAGCTACTCCACCGGCCAGTTTTGCCTGTCGTTCCTGTAGTTTTTCCCGATCAAAATCAGAGGTAGTTTCCTCAATCTGGGCTTTAATCTGCTTGACTCTACTCTGAATCTCATCATCTGAGCCTTTACCTTCAACAATAGTTGTATTATCTTTATCAGATGTTACGCGGCGTGCCCGACCTAAATCTTCTACTGTAACCGAGTCTAATTTACGTCCTACTTCTTCAGAAATCACTTTAGCTCCGGTAAGAATCGCCATATCCTCAAGCATAGCTTTACGCCGATCGCCAAAACCAGGTGCCTTGACTGCCAGAATATTTATGGTACCCCGTAATTTATTGACTACTAGAGTGGCCAAAGCTTCTCCATCTATATCTTCAGCAATAATAAGTAAGTTCTTTGATACCTGTAGTATCTTCTCTAAAGCGGGAAGAAGATCAGATACTGCAGAAATCTTCTTATCAGTAATAAGAATATATGGATCATCTATAACCGTTTCCATTTTCTCTGCATTAGTAACGAAATAAGCGCTAATGTAGCCACGGTCAAATTGCATACCCTCTACATATTCTGTTTCATACCGTAAGCCTCTGGATTCTTCTACAGTGATAACCCCATCTTTACCTACTTTTTCCATTACATCAGCAATTAAGGTGCCAATCTCACGGTCAACAGCAGTTATAGTAGCTACCTGAGCAATTTGCTCTTTGCCTTTTACTTCAGTAGATACATTTTTCAGCTCTGCAATAATAGCCTCAGTTGCTTTCTCAATGCCTCTCTTTAAAACCATCGGCTCAGCCCCGGCAGCAACATTTTTAAAGCCGCCAGAAATAATTGCATGAGCTAGAACTGTTGATGTTGTTGTTCCATCACCGCAAGCATCATTAGTTTTCGTTGCAGCTTCTTTAACCAACTGAACACCCATGTTTTCAAAGGGATCAGGAAGCTCGATATCCCTGGCAATGGTAACCCCGTCATCAATTACTGATGGAGCACCCCATTTTTTATCCAATGCTACACAATGCCCTTTTGGGCCCAAGGTAACTTTAACCGCATCAACTAAAGTATCAATTCCCTTCTTTAAAGATTGTCTAACTTCATCTGTAAATATTATCTGTTTTGCCATTATACCTCCTCCTTAGATATTAACCTGAATATTACTATACGGTTCTTTTAGCTAAAATGTCGCTTTCACGCAAAATCACTAGATCTTCGTTCTCAATTTTAATATCAGTGCCACCATACTTGGCATAAATTATAGTATCGCCAACCTTAACATCCATAGCTATACGCTTTCCATCATCCGATAACCTGCCCGGACCAACAGCCAAGACTTTCCCTTCCTGGGGCTTTTCTTTAACCGTATCTGGCAACACGATTCCTCCCTTAGTTACCTCTTCCCGCTCAATAGGCTTGACCACTAACCGGTCAGCTAATGGTTGAAGTTTAACTGCCATTCTAATCCTCCTTCCTCAAATTAATAAATTCCTACCTTTTATTTTAGCACTCTAACACCTCGACTGCTAACTTTCATATATTAGTGTAATTATAGATATATCGCAACTTCATTTTTGTTATTGACAGCTATTATCACTTATTGTAAGACACTCTTACAAGTAATTTAGCTTATTTTCTTCTACTATATGCTCCTTTTCGTTTATAATCTCTATTATACTACTTATCAAAATATCATATTCCCCAAAAGAAGTGGTATTTTTAAAGAGTTAGTTAATATGTTAAAGAAAATATCTTTTCAACAAAGGTCACTACTAACGAGAGAACGGTTAATGATAACTAATTAGGGTAAGCGGATAAGTCATTACAATTTTGGGGAACGTGCCTTAAGCCAGCTTTAGAGCAGGAAGCACATCAAAACCCAGGTCATCAACCCTACCAGCCTGAAAGCGGTAGTAACCACAAGCAGCAATCATAGCTGCATTATCAGTGCATAATAAAGGCTCAGGAACTAAAACTGGAATCGGTGAATTTTTTACCAGACTCTGGCGAAGCCCTTCATTTGATGCTACTCCACCTACCATTAAAATCTGCTCCACCCGGCATTTTTTAGCTACAGCCACGGTTTTAGTAACCAGTACATCAATCACAGCCTGTTGAAAGCTGGCTGCCGCATCCAGCCTATTTGAAACCTTACCTTCTTCTACTAACCGCAGGAGAGCTGTCTTAACACCACTAAAACTGAAATCACTGGTACCCTTTAACCAGGAACGAGGCAGTTTAATAGAATCAATACCATTTTTTGCTGCCCGTTCAATAGCCGGCCCACCCGGATAACCTAATTCTAATATCCTAGCTGCCTTATCAAATGCTTCACCAGCAGCATCATCCCTTGTCCGCCCCAATAACACATAATCCCCATGTTTTCTCATTAACACTAAATCACTATGTCCTCCGGAAACAATAAGGCATAGTAACGGAAATTTAATGCTGCTATCGGTTAGCCAGCCTGCATAAATATGACCTTCAAGGTGATTAATACCAATGATAGGTAATCTACAAGCCAAAGCAATAGCCTTAGCCATATTTACCCCTACCAGTAATGAACCAGCCAAGCCAGGCCCAGCAGTAACGGCAACTCCAAATAAATCTTTCCAGGCAACTTTAGCCCTAGCCATCGCCTGTTCAATAACAGGCACAATAGCTAAAATATGTTGTCTGGAAGCTACCTCGGGAACAATTCCCCCATACCGGGAGTGGATTTCGACCTGAGAGGCAATTTGATTGGATAAAATGTTGACTCCATCTTCCACTACCGCCGCCGCTGTCTCATCACAGGAAGATTCAATGCCCAATATTTTCATAACTCTGAATTATAACATAGAACATTAGCAGCTGACTCCTCATATGCTTTGACACACTGATTAGCCAATGATATTATGATTTCATTGGATCATTCTAGACCGGGTCAAGAGTGAGGTGATTTTGTATGTCTATTGAAGCACTTTTTGTGATTCTACTTATTATTTGCCTAATACTATCAGCTTTTTTTTCCAGCTCGGAAACAGCTTTTATTGCCCTGCAAAGAATAAGAGTAGAACACATGGTTAACACTAAGGTAAATGGTGCTGATCGGGTATCAAAAATGCTCCAGCAACCAGGGAAACTCCTGTCTACAATATTACTAGGCAATAACTTCGTAAATACTGCAGCCGCTGCCCTAGCTACCTATTTGGCAACATCTCTTTGGGGAAAGGAGCAAGGGGTATTAATTGCCACTATCGGAGTAACAATCCTCCTTCTCATATTTAGTGAAACTACTCCCAAAACTCTAGCTACTCAGCATGCTGAGAAAATCTCTCTACTATTTGCCCGACCTATAGAGTTGCTGTCCTGGATACTTACTCCATTCGTACTAGTTCTGAGCTGGATAGCTTCAGGATTCAGTAAACTGGTTGGCGGCACACCAGTATCCAGATCTCTGGTCAGTGAGGAAGAAATCCGCACCATGATATCGGTAGGACACGAGGCAGGGACAGTAGAAACAGAAGAAGCTCAGATGCTGCACAAGGTCTTCGACTTTGGCAACAGACCCGTTTATGAGGTTATGGTACCACGGCCAGAGGTTATATGCATTAAGCAGGGATCTATAATATCTGATTTCCTTACTATTTATGCGGAATCTCCAATATCACGTTTCCCCGTATTTCAAGAGAATATGGATAATGTGGTTGGAATCCTTTCAGTAAAAGATGTACTTATGGCACTGGCTAAAAAAATGATAACTACCGAGAGTATCATTGATGATCTGGTACGTCCGGCTTATTTCACCCCTGAATCCAAATCCATTAGTGAACTGTTTACGGAAATGCGGGATAAAAATTACCGAATGGCTGTTATTGTTGATGAATATGGAGGAACTGCCGGTATTGTCAGCCTGAGCCGTCTGGTAGAAGAAATCGTAGGTCCGGTAGGTGATGAACTAGCCGCCGCTGAAAAGGAATATGAAGCAATAAACGAATATACCTTCCAGATTGATGGCGGCATGCGTATTGAGGAAGCTAATGAAAAGATGGATTTAGAGCTACCCGAGGGCGATTATGAAACAGTGGCAGGTTTTGCTCTGCATCTGCTCGGGCACATACCCAAGCAAAGTGAACAGTTAAGATACAAGGGCTTAAAACTGGTAATGACCAAAATGCGAGGGGTGAAAATTGAAGAAATTCTATTAACTAAGGAAAAGCCCAAGAAATAAAATGCAACATCTACGCATCAGGTTCTGCCGCAAACAAGAGGTGAAGTTCATCTCTCACCTAGATATAATACGCTTATGGCAAAGAGCTTTTCATCGCGCTGAGATACCATTAGCCTATACGGAAGGGTTTAGCCCTCACCCTCGTATATCTCTGGCAGCACCTCTCCCTATAGGAGTAACTAGTCAGGCTGAGCTAATGAGCATTTTGTGTACCAGGCAAGTCTCCCCGCATTTCTTCACCGCAGCGGTAAGCCGACAATTACCATACGGTATTGAAATATTACAAGTGAATCAATTAGCTTTAGCCATGCCTTCTTTACAAGCACAGGTTCGTTATGCTGAATATGTTGTTGAAGCAGAAACTCAAATGAAAGCAGATGATATACAATCAGCAATTGCTGATTTACTTTTATTAGAAAACTTGCCATGGCAACACCAAAGAAATACTGGCACACGGAACTATGACTTAAGATACCTGATTGACCACATATGGTTAATTGATTGGCAAAGCGGACAATGTACTATCGGTATGAGGTTACGCTGTGATAATAGCGGTTCCGGAAGACCAGAACAAGTTACTATTGCACTTGGGTTTTCAGGACATCCCAGGTCAATAAATCGCAGTAAACTTATTCTAAAAACCTAAAATAACCACAATAAGTAAAATAATGAAAAGGTTAATTATAACTTTCTTTATTATTGCCGGACTCATTGGTGTGGGTATTATTGTCAGTGTCAGCATCAATAGACATTATAATAATGAGTTACAGACTGCCAATAAGCAAGGACTGGAAGAAGGACGCACCCAAGGTTATGAATCAGGTTTCAAAGATGGTCATAAAAACGGCTTTCAGGAAGGCAGCCTTACCGGTTACAGAGTAGATAACAACGAATACCCTAGTAATAACAATGGTTCTTATTTTACGTACAATCCAACTTTTGATGAAGTGATAGCCATACTGGCTGAGTGCGATAGATTTACGGCAAATGAAGTTAATGACTACGCCGAAACTAACGGGATAAGAACAGCCTATATTCGTTGTCAAATCGCCCGCAAGACTGATGAAAGAACTGTTTTTATTTATAACCTGGTTGCTTTCGATACCATAGACCAGGGTTTCATTATTTTCAGACCCCGAACCCATGAAAAAGTAAAAATAGAAATTGGTGAAAGCTATAGTGCGTTGAATAATTTTCCAACTCCATCTTATGATGACACAATTACTAATATAATAGTCGTCTGGTGAATAAAAGATGCGTAATTTAAAGGAAATTTCCATAGCTCTGACCAAAATTCTCATCGGCATGATTATCATGATAGAAGCACTTACGGCCCTGGTATTTATTAATCATATAAGCATTATTGGCAGCCAATATAATGATAGAATTACCTTTGCTTACGATACCAATTATGAAACTGGTTATAGCGAAACCTATGATATTGGTTATAAAAAAGCTTATGATGAAGCATACGAAAACGGATATAGAAAGGGGTACGAAATTAATCGGGAAACACTCACTGTAGAAAGCACTGCCAGAAAAACCGAACTCCATAATCCAACTTATGTAGAAATGAAAGAATTTTTAGCTAGGGATGAAACAGATGCTAATCCGTTTATCTCGGGTCAATACATTTGCTGTGATTTTGCTGCTCAGGTAAACAATAATGCTGAAGCAAATGGCATCCGAACAGCTTATGTACGCATTCGCGCTAATAAATGGGGACACGTGGTAATTGCTTTTGCAACAACAGATAGGGGTCTTATTTTTATTGAACCCCAATCAGACAGAGAAGCAAAAATCATTATAGGTGAACGCTACCCATGGTATGAGGCAGGTGCCGTCAGTCCCATTGGCTACCAATATCCAATAGAAGAAATCCAGATAATCTGGTGATCTTTATTATCTATTTAGATATAATATTTACAAATGGTAAGAGAAATAAAATATCAGGGAAATATCGAACAACGGGTATTAAGATTCATCCGGAATAATCAGCTGTTATTGATCCAGGAATATTTGTTAGTAGCAGTATCCGGAGGACCGGATTCAGTATGTCTTCTCCATATCCTGTTTAAACTACAAAAGGAGTTGAGATTAAAGCTGTATGTGGCACACCTCGATCATCAGCTAAGAGATGCCGACTCTAAAGCTGATGCCCAGTATGTTGCTGACCTGGCACACCAACTGGGAATTCCATGTAAACTGGAGCAACGTGATGTTAAAGCCTATCAAGCCCAGCATCATCTTTCGCTGGAAGAAGCAGCCCGGGAGGTACGCTATACATTCCTTGAACAGACAGCCAAATCTATTGGAGCTAATCAGGTAGCAGTTGGACATACTACCAACGACCATACCGAGACCATATTATTACACCTAATCCGGGGAACTGGAACTAGAGGGTTACAGGGACTAAAACCTTCCGGGCAATGGCCTTATGGAAAGAGTAAACTCACTATAATAAGACCGCTCTTGTCAGTAAGCCGGCAGGAAACAGCAGATTACTGTAATAATAACCAGCTTATACCCAGAATAGACATCTCAAACCTGTCATTATCCCCGCTTAGAAACAAAATCCGTCATCAATTACTACCTTTACTGGGAAGCTATAATCCGAAAATAACAGAGGCCTTACAGAGAACTGCCCGTATAACCAGTAATGACCTCGCCTTTATTACCAAAGAAACCGAGCGGGTAGAAAATAAAATAAGTTATAAAACAGGTAACACTATCACTTTAGACAAAGAGAAATTTCTTAAGCTACCTTATGTTATTAAAGGATATCTACTGCGAAAAATAATAGAAAATTCACTGGGCACTCTCAAAGATATTGAAAGCCGCCATATTGAGGAAATAATTAACGCTTTAACCAAACCGGCAGGCAAGAGAATCAGTCTACCCAGCGGTCTGGTTTTTTCCATAGAATACGATAGATACCTACTGGGGCCAGACCCGGCAGCTCTATCCCCCTTTCCCATAATTGATAATGAATATCTCCTGAAAATACCGGGGGATACACTCATCCCCGGCTGGTGCATAACGGCGTCTATTATTAATCACCAGCGAATACAGGAGAAAAACGAAAATTTTACCGCTTACCTTGATAGTAATATCACCGGAGAGAAATTACTTATTCGCCCACGCCAGTCCGGCGATAGATTTCAGCCTTTAGGTATGAGCCGGACTAAGAAGCTGGGAGAGTTTATGATTGATGCCAAAATCCCCTCTGCCTGGCGACAAAGAATCCCCATTGTCTGCTCATCAGAGCAAATTATCTGGGTTGTTGGCTGGCGGATAGATGAACGGGCCAAGGTCACTGATACTACTGAACGAATAATACAGCTGGAATTTAAACCAAGTTAAATTATTCCTCACATGATACGTTTCAGCCTGGGGTTAGCGGTAATACCCGGTATTCTACCCCTTTTGGCTATTGGTTTACCAGCAACTTCATGCAGGTCAGCAGTAAAATCAATCGGGCTGGCTCCTGTAATATAACTGCCAACGCCAAAGCCATCAACTGGAGCCCTATTTTCAATAAAGTAAGTAATTCGTTGCGGGCTAATACCACCGCTAACAAAAATCCCCACATGATTAAAGCCAGCCTGGTCCAAACGGGCTCTTACTTCTTTAATCAAATCCACAGTAACTCCACCACGTTCGCCAGGAGTATCCAGCCGCACCTGATTAAGTTTATCCCCAAGAGTTTTAGCTACGAGCAGGCTTTCCTCAGCCTCATCTTTAAAAGTATCTACCAGAGACACACGAAGTACCTCAGGAGGCATATATTTATCAAAAGCAACCGTTGCTTTAACCGTATCTCCCATAATTATAATCAGGGCATGAGGTATTGTTCCTGATGGATTCATACCGGTAAGCTTACCGCCAATTACACTGGAGCAACCGGCACAACCACCAACAATAGCGGCATAATCCATTGCACCAACTACCGAGGGATGCACGTGACGAGCACCAAAACTGATAACGGGAATTCTACCGGCTACGGTAACACATTCCCGGGCAGCAGTTGCCCAACCGCTACTATGCGCCAGAATACCATCTATGGCCGTCTCATAGAGTCCATAACTCTGGTAAGGTGCGGTTATGCGTAATACTACTTCCTTTTTTTGCATTGTATCGCCCTCAGCCAGAGCCCAAACCTCACGGTTATCTTCTGGTAAAATTCGGGAAAGTAGTGCCTTAACTTCTTCCATACCACAGACTATCCCGGCTTTACTGGCAAATACCTCCATGGTAGCCACCGGATTTAGCCCCTCTTTACGCAATATATCAATAGTACGCAAGAAGTATATATCAGCAGTCTCCCCAGACAAGACTGCATCAGAAGGTTTAAATTCAGGAAAAATGACCCGGCTCATGTCAAAGCTGATTATTTTTACACCTAGCGTTTTCTCCATATGCTCCAAGGCAAAGCGATGCGCTCTTTCATCAAAAGAGGCCACACAGTCGGCCGGCACCTCAACCTGATAGTCAGCATTTCGGGCATCAGCTACCGTATGCAATACACAAATATCAGTGCAGACTCCACAAACAATTAATTTCTCTGGCTTAAGCTGACTGAGTTTATCCTTGAGAGGAGTACCATAGAAGGCGCTATAACGGTTTTTTGCTATTATCTCGCCTTTATCTTTATACTGAGCTAATTCGGAGATAATCTCTGCTTCCTCAGTATCGGCAATACAATGCGGCGGAAACATTTTAAACTCCAAATCGTCTGGTGAGTGCTGGTCACATAAGAAAAATAAGCTTGCGCCTTGTGCCAGTTCCCGATCTAAAAGTCTTTGCACATTAGGAATTATCTGACAGGCTCTATTGCCACAATAAAGCGGGTAACCTTCTGCCAGAAAACCATTAAGCATATCCACAACTAAAACTGCATTAGCCATAGTTATTCTCCGCTTCTATCTAATGTTTAAAATGTCTTACCCCGGTAAAAACCATAGCTATATTATGCTTATCAGCCATCTCAATAGATTCATTATCCCGTATCGAACCACCAGGCTGTACAATTGCCGTTACTCCGCAGTTAGCTGCCGCCTCAACCACATCAGAAAACGGGAACATCGCATCAGAAGCCAGAACACTACCCTTACTCTTTTCTCCAGCTTTTTCGATAGATATTTGAGCACTGATGATACGGCTGGGTTGTCCTGCTCCCATCCCCAATAACGTCTTATCTTTAACCAATAATATGGCATTGGACTTCACATGCTTAACCGCGCGCCAGGCAAAGAGCAGGTCGTCAACCTCAGCTTCAGTTGGCTCACGTTTAGTTACCGTCTTCAGGCTGACCTCCCCCTCTGCAAGAGAATCAGAACTCTGTACCAGAAAGCCTCCCTTTACTCTGCGGTAATCAAAATAACCCAGCGGCACTGCCCCATAAGTAGGCGGTAATTCAGCTAAAAGAATACGAAGATTCTTTTTACGCTTAAGTAGTTCCAGAGCTTTATCATCATACGCCGGAGCAATAACTATTTCATAAAATATTTTCCTGATTTCCTCTGCTGCAGCTAGGTCAATAACCCGGTTACTAGCAACTATCCCACCATAAGCAGCAATAGGATCACCGCTTAGTGCCCGCCGATATGCCTCGGTAATATTTTCGTGACTGGCTAGTCCGCACGGATTAGTATGCTTGATTACATCTACCGTGGGTGCAGCAAAATCAGTAACTACACTCCAGGCAGCATCAGCATCCATTATATTATTAAAGGATAGTTCTTTTCCCCATAATTGTTCTGCCCAAGTGATGCCGGTATCTTGTTTTTCCCCGACTACCTGCTCAGCATAAAAGCTCGCTTGCTGATGAGGGTTCTCTCCATAACGGAGGCTATACCGTTCTTTCATGGCCACAGTCATTTCCTCAGGGAAAGTTTCCATACCCTGTCGCAGATATTGTGAAATAGCAGTATCATAAATCGCCACATGCTGAAAAGCTTTCTGTGCCAGCCGCTTACGCTCAGTTAGATCCAAATCTCCCTGCTTTATTTTCTCTAAAACCGACTGGTAATCAGCCGGATCAACCAGTACAATAACGCTGGCAAAATTCTTGGCTGCCGCCCGAATTAGTGTTGGCCCGCCAATATCAATATTCTCTATAGCTTCTTCAGCGGTAACATCTTCTTTGGCTACCGTCTGAACGAATGGATAGAGGTTAACCACCACCAGATCAATAGTCTCAATATTATTTTCAGCTAGCTGTGCCATATGATCAGGTAAGTCTCGCCGGGCTAATATACCCCCATAAACTATCGGATGCAGAGTCTTAACCCTGCCATCAAGAATCTCGGGAAACCCGGTAAGCTCAGAAACACTTTTCACCGACAACCCATCGGTTACCAGCGTTTTTTGAGTACCACCGGTACTAAAAAGCTCAAACCCTAACTGGCTCAATCCATCAGCAAAATCACTGAGTCCACTTTTATCAGATACACTAATAATAGCTCGCACAAACTATCTCCTTTTAATTGATTACTACCCTTGCTTCTCCCTCCTGTTTCACCACCTTGCCAATAATAATCGCTTCCGGCAGTGCTGCTTTTATCCGTTCGGAATCATCCGGTGAGCAGATAACCGCCATACCAATTCCCATATTAAACACCTTGTACATTTCATCACGGTCAACATTACCGTGCTTTTGAATCAGCTGAAATATCGGGGGGACAATCCACTGCTTGCCATTAAAACGAGCGGTCAATCCTTCCGGCAAAACCCTTGGGACATTACCAGGCAATCCACCACCGGTAATATGCGCCATTCCTTTAATAAATGATAGTAATGGCTTCAACTGATGGTAATAGCTACGGTGCGGTTCTAAAAGCTTTTCACCCAGCGTACAATCCAGTTCAGGATAATAAGTATTTAAATCAGCCAGATTTTCACCAAAAATCTTTCGCACCAGCGAATACCCATTAGTATGTAATCCACTAGCAGGCAAACCAATAATAGTATCACCAGCGGTAATCGACTTCCCCATAATAATATTATCTTTCTCTACCACTCCGATAATAAAACCGGCCAGGTCATAATCCCCACCACTGTATAATCCCGGCATCTCCGCTGTTTCTCCGCCAATAAGGGCACAACCCGCCTCCCGACAGGCTTGAGCTAAGCCGCAGATAATTGATTCAACATTTTCCGGAGCCAATTTGCCAACAGCAATATAGTCCAGAAAGAAAAGTGGTTCTGCACCACAAGTAAGGATATCATTTATACAATGATTAACAATATCAATGCCAACGGTATCATGCTTATCTAAAACAGCAGCAAGCTTAAGTTTAGTACCAACCCCATCGACACTAGACACCAGCACCGGGTGCTGATAACCTTTAAATTCAAAGAGCCCTCCAAAAAATCCAATGTTACTTAATACTTCAGGACGATGTGTAGACCGGGCATGCTTTCCGATAAGCTCTTTCAGTTTATTGGCAGCATCAATGTTAACTCCAGCATTAGCATAGGTTTCCTTCACTTACTACCCCTTAAATATGAATTTAACCATCCGTTGGTGCAGCGAAGAATGAACCACTATCTCACCGCCACAACGTATATAGTTCTTACAAGGTAAAATACCCCTCGGCTCAAGACCACGTAATCTAACTGAATTTGCCCAAGTACTGCCGCCTTCATAAACCAGATTTATTCCATCTTTATCAGTGATTTCGAATCCACATCTATCGCAAATCAGTTTTTCCATCTAATTTAAAATTTCATTTAATAAGGAGATATTATCATCTTCTTCCTCCTCTTTTGGCAGCTGCCGCCAGAGGTGCCACTGTTAACCAAAGAGTAATAGTTATCAGCATAGCCATAGAATAGTCTATTTTTTCGCCGCCAAAGTTTGGAGCAATAACTCCCCAGAGAAGCATGAGGATTAAAGAACTCAGAAAAAAACCAGGTATTGCCGCCAGTATCGCGAAGTAGCCCATTATATTAACCCCCTATATTTAAATGGATATAGAGTGTTTTGTTTAAAGCTATTATAAGTAATGGCGAAATTAATCATACCATCTTGGACAGTCAATATGCAATTTATATAATATTATATCAATAATAAATAATGAGAGATTAAAAGAACTGACTGTTACGGAATTACCGCTGTTTCATACCAAACGGGGTATATGATCCAGCTGGGATGGTATCCAGTTTATCCATCTCAAGCTGAACCGGTATCGGGTAATCACCGGTAAAACAGGCTGTACAGAAAATATCTTTGGGTAAAGCTATTGCTTTAATTAAACCATCAACACTCAGATAGCCTAATGAATCCGCTCCGATAAAATCTCTGATTTCGGGTACGTTTTTCTGAGCAGCAATTAACTCCCAACGTGTAGCCATATCCACTCCAAAGAAACAAGGATAACAGATAGGCGGCGCACATATCCGCATGTGCACCTCCTTAGCCCCTGCTTTCCTTAATAACTTGATTACCTGAGGTGTAGTAGTACCACGAACAATACTGTCATCAACAAGCACAACTCGTTTGCCTTCAAGTAACGGCCGTAATGGATTAAATTTGAGTTTTACCCCAAGATCTCTTATTCGCTGGTCTGGCTCAATAAATGTCCGTCCTACATAACGGTTCTTTATCAGCCCCTCGCCCCATGGTATGCCTGATTTATAAGAATAGCCGATACCGGCAGCAGTAGCTGAATCAGGAACGCCTATTACCAAATCAGCTTCTACCGGATGTTCTTCGGCAAGTCCTGCTCCCATATCCTGCCGGGCAAGATAAAGCAATCGATCATTAATCACACTATCTGGACGAGCAAAGTAAATATACTCAAAAATACATAATGCTCGTCTATTAATTTCTTCCCGGTAACTATCAACGCCATTTTCAGTGATAGAGACTATCTCCCCAGGTTCAATCTCCCTGATAAAGCTAGCTCCAATATGATCAAGCGCACAGGTTTCCGAAGCTACTACCCAGTCTCCATTAATCATCCCCAGACATAAAGGCCGTATACCAAATGGATCACGAACTGCAAATAAATTATCTTTGGTCATAATAGTTAAGGAATACGCTCCCTGAAGCCGGCGCATAGCATATCTTATCCTGCCTACCCAGTCTCTTTCAGGAGAAGAAAGAATAAGGTGAGCAATAACCTCAGTATCTGTGGAAGTCCGAAAAGTGTAACCCCGCTCAGAGAGTTCTTTTTGAAGAAGGTCAACATTGGTGATATTCCCATTATGCGAGATAGCAAGAATAGAGTCGCCTTCACCAGCTACAATTGGCTGAACATTAATTTTCCGGCTTACGCCCCTAGTCGAGTAACGATTATGGCCAATGGCCATATTTCCAGTGAGACGACTTAACGAATCTTCGTCAAATACCTGGGAAACTAACCCGGTGTCAGCATAAACCTGTATACTTTTACCATCAGTTGTAGCAATGCCAGAACTTTCTTGACCACGATGCTGTAGAGCAAATAAAGCAAAAAAGGTAAGACGGGCTACATCTTGATTAGGGGCATAGACCCCAAAAACACCACAAGACTCGTGCAAGTTTACTGCCTCTCACTTCGTCACAATTAGCCTTATCTACTGTAATTATAAACCTTTTACTAACTACAGGTCAATTAAATCTATATATTAATATTAGATTTAAGCCAGTTTAGAACAACAGCCATCGCCCGCTCATCCTGTCTCAATCTATGCCCAGCTCCATCAATAATGAATATCTGTTTGGGATCTCCTGCTTTATCATACAGCTGATGGGCATGGCTCACCTCTACAGTCGCGTCATTACTGCCATGCACTATTAATAAAGGTCTGGGAGCAATTTCGGCAACATAGTCAATTGGCCTAAGCAATCTAAAACCATTCAGCCAGTCTTCAGCAGATTCAGGAAAATTTTCTTCTCTAATTATCCCAACACTACGAAAGTAGTCAATAACAGATTGCGGCTGACTTACTTCGCTAAAAAAAGAGAATTCTGCCGGGCAAGCACAGGCAATAACAGATGATACTCTCTTATCCTCTGCCGCTTCACAAACTGAAACTGCAGCCCCACCACTAAAACCAAGCAATGATATATAATCTTTAGCTACTTCCGGTAAATTACTTAAATAATCAATGGCAGTTTTTAAGTCTCTGGTCCAACCCCAAATATCAAAATTACCACCGCTATCTCCGGTACCTCTAAAGTTAAAAGTAAAAGCAGCAAAACCCTGACTGCAAATCCTTTCCGCCAGTAATGAATATCCGGTATCGCCGGGAGCAGAATTTTTAGCCGGAATACCATGGCAAACACAAACAGTCGGATAGGGAGCTTCACACCCGGGCAGATACAGTTGACCGACAATCTTTAAATCATCTAC
>JAQTVP010000143.1 GCA_028707015.1 Dehalococcoidales bacterium
TAAGGACCGATACCTTGTATTTCGCATCTTCCTGCCGCACCCTGAGCTAGAGTCCCCGAAAGGGGAGAGCCCATTACTGTAACGACATTCCCCGGATCAAAGGCATCAATAGTCTTATCCTTGCATAAATCAAAGAAAATAGCCGAACCCATTCCATGCCCGCCACAAAATTCCTCATATCGACCTGTGTCCATAGTAGTAAACGATTTATTTGTTAGGTTGAGTCTTAGAATCTTACCAGTATATCCACCTGCCATCTTTAAAACTCCTAACTTATATTTATTTTTAATCTATTGGAAGGCCAACGAATGCCCAGTGCTCGTTTCTTAGATTTACGTCGTAGCCTTTAGTACCCAATTGTGCAGGCACTTCATTTACCAGCTTTATTGCTTGCATTGGGCAAGCCTCTATGCAAGCCTGCTTACCAGAAGGTCCGCCTTTTTCATTCCAGTAGAGGGTATTAATACATAAGTCACACATCGTTACTTTATTTTTTCGGTGATCCCATATTACTCTTTGTGGTATGTAGGGACATGCTTCAATACAAAGTTTGCATCCTTCTTCGCATTTTGATTGATCTATTAGCCTTACATTTCCATTGGCAGTATCTACATAGCAAGCACCTGTCGGGCAAACTTGTACACATAGCGGATTGACACATTGACGGCATTGGTATTGAGCTGTGTCTTCAGGAAAACGTCCGAACGAATTTTGAATTACCTGTATCCTTGATAAAGAAATGTCCTCCACTCCTTCGTGGACTAGAGAACAGGCAAGCATGCAGCTTTGGCAGCCAGCACACTTTTTACGGTCAACAACAAGGTAACCTTGAGATTGGGGATAGGTCATGGTTTTCGCAGGCAAAACCTGCTTTTCTTTACTCTTCACAAGCTCCTCTCCTTTTAACCATTATATTGGTCGAAGTATCTGATATTTTTGTTAACGATATACTTCATGGGTATTGTGGTACCTTATCTCTGGTCTTTTTAGTATCATTCACAGTAAAAGGGCTTTCTATCAATTATCTTGGTTGCTGAGCCATTATTACTTATTATTCTGATAATATTGTCTGGTAAATTCTGCTGGTATTAGTTTGTTTAAAAAAAGGTTGGAGAACCGATAATGAGTAATTTAATGGGTTTATATTTTAATTCATATATTATCACCATTCATGGAAGTTTATTTGAATTGGACAATAACACGTTAATGCGATGGGTGTCAATAAAA
Source organism: Dehalococcoidales bacterium (assembly GCA_028707015.1). Classification (GTDB taxonomy): domain Bacteria; phylum Chloroflexota; class Dehalococcoidia; order Dehalococcoidales; family JAQTVP01; genus JAQTVP01. Next base: position 1,228 of record JAQTVP010000143.1, read on the forward strand.
ATTTTACACTATTAATTCAAAACGAAATTACTGTCGTATTGATAAATTCTAGTTAGTTTTGGCAGGTCGTACAGGTTTCGAATCTGCGAAACCCTATTTTTTTAGTAACAATGTTATGCCTGGATTTCAGACGCAAAAGTAAGCAGATATGTGAGTATCAGCTTAAAAAAGTCACAAAGAGTGGATTCGAACTGCCAACCAATGGTTTGTGAGAGTCAGTTTTAGTCAAGATGAGTTACGCAGGTATTACTGGGGTGACCTTTCAATAATGGCCGGTAGGGTCCCGACAAACTTCATAGTGCCATTGATAAACTCAAGTTCTTCTACTGAGAATCCTGGAATTCGGCCGGCCTGCCAGGAAGCAAATTTAACAAATTGTTCCGTGTTATCATCAATAATACTGTTGGGGATTGATAATCTGCCTACTTTTAGTTTTAGTACTTTAGCGTTAACAATAGCACCATTAGTGACTCCACCGCTGAATTTTATATAGATGACAGGATTACCAATAATGTACCATTCATCTAGATAATCCGTGATTGTAGAATAAGCCTCGGAAAATCCAAAAGCCTGGGCGAAATCCTCTAATCGGTTAGTGTGTAGTTTGCCGGAAAATTCCACTGTAGAGTCATCATTAATCCTTATCTGGCAATCAGAAATTGGGAAGTATTTCCATTCTTTATTTATCCAAGCATTCAATTCTTTTTCCGAGAAAGTGGTATCAATCTGATTTTGCCCGGAATACCTTAGACTTTCTTCCGGCGGCAGGTCTGCGGAAAGAGCTTTAACCTCCCATCCCGCCTTAACTCGCCCTGCTTGCCGGTCCTGCTCGGTATAGGTTACCCCAAGATCCACTGGTTTGTCTGAACCAAAAACGGCTGAAACGCCGGGCATGAAGCCGAAATAACCCAACACCAGTATGGCGATAAGGATCAGAGACCCAACGGTGATGCCAAGTATAAATAAAAATCGTTTCATCTTATCTCTTCCTGCTCAATGTTAAGCTTCAAGCTTCTACCAGTATTTTATCATCTGTAACCTTTACATTATATTTAGTAAGCGGACGCGGTGACTTAAGAGCTTTACCAAGCATGGATATTAAACTAGATCCTTTTAACCAGCGCACAACGCTGCCATCCTTCAATTCAAACTGAGAACCATGGCGGGGACAAGTGATTATAGTTCCCTCAAGGTTCCCATGTGATAATTTTCCTCCCATATGGGGGAAGCGATTATTAGCAGCGTAATATTTATCGTTAACTTTTGCTATAAGTATTTCATGTCCTTCTGCCATGATTTCTTTCATGGTATTGTTTTGAAATTCTCTGCCCCTGCCGATTTCTATCATACTACTCATTTTACCCTCCGATATTTCTATTTTCCTTCTCCTTGGAGTCCTTTATCCTGCAAAGAATTGAAATTTACCACATCCCTTCCAATGTAATCAAGTAGTATAATAAATTTTTGCTTCCGTTAATCGTTTCTTAATTACAGGCTGTTATTCTATTGCCTTGAGCGTTTAAATATTTTGATACTTTCGTGAGCCAGCAGAAATATTGCTGCCGCCACAAAAACACTTATCCAATCGCTGATAATTAAGGGAGCAAACCCTAAAAATTCATTGATAAAAGGTGTATATATGACTATCATCGTTAACCCGATTGAAATAACAATGGACCATAGTATAGTCCTATTGTTCCAGAGAGTTCTGCTGAAGACCGAATTGTAGTTATACCTTCGTGACAAAATATTAACAAACTGACAGAAGACGATAGTAGTGTAACTTAAAGTGGTAGCCCTTGGAAATAAATTATGCACCATTGTAAGTTCTGCCCCCGTGCGATGAATAAATATCCCGAAGTTGGCAAAAGCGAGACCACCCATGAGTAACCCTAAAAATAATATTTCAAGCATTGTATATTTATTTAAGATATGTTCTGCCCGATCTCGGGGTGGGGAAGTCATTAAATCTTTGGAACCGGGGTCAAAAGTAAGAGCTGTAAGCGGTAAAATTTCTGCTAGTAAATCAATAGCTAAAACCTGAATAGCCAGTATAGGTATTGGCCAGCCAAATGTGGCTACTCCGACCAGCCCCAGAAGAACAATGCTCAGTTCTGCCCCATTACTGGTTAATGAAGCTAGTATTGTTTTCTTCAGGTTATTATAAATCGTCCTGCCTTCTCGTATGGCATATACCAGTGTTGAGAAGCTGTCATCCAGAAGTATTAGCTCAGAAGCTTCTTTAGCCACATCAGTACCAATACTTCCCATGGCCACGCCAATATGTGCACTTTTCAGAGCCGGTGCGTCATTAACTCCATCTCCGGTAACTGCGACCACTTTTTCATTATTTTTTAACACTTTAACGATTCGCAATTTATCCTCCGGAGAAACTCTGGAGAAAATAAGAGATTCATTGTCTTCCATAATCTTGTTAAGTTCCTTATCATCAAGTTCAGACAGTTCCTCTCCGGTAATAACGATTGGTTCCTTATCTTTAGGAGACAAGTTAATATTTTTTCCAACCGCCTGTGCCGTGATAGCATGGTCACCGGTCATGATATAAGTCTTTATATGTGCTTCATGTGCGCTATCTATTGCTTCTTTTACGCCCTCCTTTGGGGGATCGCTCATTGCCATTAATCCCAGTAGAATAATATTTTTCTCAGTATCCTCCATATCATAGTCATGCTTGTTATCCTTTAATTCCCTGTAGCCGAATGCCAAAACACGCATTGCCTTTTGAGAATATTCAATGTTTAACATGTTAAGCATATCGGTATCTTTTTTGGTCAGCTTAACTGCCTTGCCATGTTTATAAATGTACTTGCTAACTGAGAGAACGGATCCCATTGCTCCCTTCATACAAAGAACCTGCTTGTCATCAAATTGTCTTATGGAACTCATCCTTTTTCGCTCAGAATCGAAGGGAAACTCTTTGAGCTCCGGGTTTTCCTCATCCTCTTTTGAAGAACGAGTTCCCAGTTTGGTTGATACCGTAATAAGAGCTGCCTCGGTAGGGTCGCCAATCGGATACCAGCTGGGATGGGCTGAATCAGGTTCGTGAATTTCTGCATTAGACGCCATTGTGGCGGTATCGAGTATTAGCTCTATATTATTAATTTCTTCATT
>JAQTVP010000144.1 GCA_028707015.1 Dehalococcoidales bacterium
AGTAGTAGAAATACCAGAAAGTGACATTAAGTTAATCAACTCTGTGTTTCCAGAATTTGAATTGTGGTGGGAAAAATTATGGGGCAGCAAAAAGGGAATGAAATCAGCTCAGAAAAAGGAGGGGAGTTAAAATGAGAGGCACCATAATCAAGCGAAGCGAGAATTCCTATAGAATTAAAGTAAGTCTGGGTAAAGACTTAACTTCCGGTAAATACAAAGCATACTTTGAGACTGTTAAAGGTACTAAGGCTGATTCTCAGAGACGCCTAAGAGAACTATTAACCCAACTTGACAAGGGTATTTTTATCAAACCGACCAAAGAAACACTGGCTGACTATCTCAATAGTTGGCTCAAAGATTATGCAAAACCGAATTGCGCCCCAAGAACTTTCGAAAGCTATGACATGATCGTGAAATTGCATCTGATTCCAGCTTTAGGTTCAATCTCTCTGTTATCCCTACAACCTCAAGACATACAGAAATACTATGCCAAGGCCTTAGACTCAGGGCGTAGAGATGGGAGAGGTGGATTATCGGCTTTGACAGTACGCAAGCATCATAGGGTCCTCTTCGAAGCATTAAGATACGGCGTGAAACACGAGGTGATAGCTCGTAACGTAGCTGAAGCGGTTGACCCACCCCGAGCACAAGTCAAAGAAATGCAGATATGGAATGCTCATGAAATTGAGCGTTTCCTAGAAAAAGCTAAGTCTACTCCTTACTATGCTCTATTTCATCTTAACTTGTTCAGTGGTTTACGCAGGTCCGAAATTCTGGGCTTGAAATGGGCGGATATGGACTTTATGTTTGGTCAGCTTAGTGTAAACCGAGCTCTGCATCAACTGAAAGATGGAAGGTACGTATTTGGAGCACCGAAGACGGCTAAGGGCAAAAGAAAAGTGTCTCTTACACCACTTTCTCTTGAAGTAATGCAAGAATACTATAAGGAGCAAAAACAGTTGCATGATACTCTGGAAATACCTTTTCCTGATGAGAGACTGGTATTCTGCCATATCGAGGACGGTAAACCTTTAAGGCCAAACACAATTACACGCGCTTGGACTTCAATCGGGGAAAAAGCCGGATTAAAGCACATAAGGTTGCATGATTGCCGTCATTCCCATGCTAGTTTATTATTGAAGCAAGGAGTACACCCAAAGATAGTTTCTGAACGACTTGGTCATTCCAGTGTACAAATAACACTTGATACCTATAGCCATGTTACGCCCGGATTACAGGCCGCTGCAGCTAAGGGCTTTGACGAAGCTTTCACTAGTGGATATAATGATAGACGTGTACCTGAAGTCGTTTAGTGAGATTAATGCAAATCGTGATTCTGTTGCATCTATTTCTATTAGTGCCATATTAGTGCCAATGGCACATTATGTTATATTAATAATTGCATAAATCGTATCTGAGGAGAGGTGTCCGAGAGGCTGATGGTGCCGCTCTCGAAAAGCGGTCTCCGCTTATAGCGGAGCGTGGGTTCGAATCCCACCCTCTCCGCCAGTGGAGAGTTTGTTAGTTTATTAATGGAGAGGTGCTGGAGTGGCCTATCAGGCGCGCCTGGAGAGCGCGTGTAGCCTTTGGCTACCGTGGGTTCGAATCCCACCCTCTCCGCCACTCTTTTTGGCTTTCATTTTTATCTATGTGCTAGAATGATTATGTGTGCAAATGAATAGAGAAGATATTAAATACTGGGTTGGTTTCAGTCTTATCTCTGGCATTGGGCGTGTTCGGTTTGCCTGTCTTGAGAAATATTTTGGCAATATGGCAAATGCCTGGAAAGCTACAACAGCCGAACTTAAGCAGGCGGGTCTGGATAAAAGAACAATAAATAATATTAACTCTGAGAGACCGAAGATTTCTTTGGATGCAGAGATGGAAAAATTAGATCATTATGGAGTAAGGGCTATGACTTACTTGGATAATGATTATCCGACCAGGCTTAAACAAATATATGATTATCCACCTGTTCTCTATATCAGAGGCTCCTTACTACCAGAAGATGAATGGTGTCTGGCGGTAGTTGGGTCCCGTCGGGCAACTATTTATGGAAAACAGGTAGCTGAAGAAATGGCAACTGATCTGGCTCAGAGTAAAATTACTGTTGTCAGCGTTTTAGCCAGGGGGATTGATGCGATAGCTCATAATAGTGCCTTGGAAGCAGGTGGCCGAACTATTGCTATATTTGCTAGTGGACTTGATATTGTCTATCCGGGTGAAAATAGTAAACTAGCTCGCCGGATTATGGAGCAGGGAGCCTTGATTAGCGAATATCCTTTAGGAACAAAACCCAGGGCTGAGAATTTTCCCCGCCGTAATCGTATTATGAGTGGGTTGAGTTTAGGGGTTATAGTAATTGAGGCTGCTGAAAGTAGCGGTGCTTTGATTACGGCTAATATGGCACTAGAGCAAAATAGAGAAGTATTTGCTATTCCGGGTAGTATTCTGTCACCAGCCAGTAGTGGGACAAATCGCCTTATCCAGGAAGGAGCTAAATTAGTCCGAAATTATCGTGATATATTGGAGGAATTAAACCTGACAGTATTAGCTCATCAGATAGGACTTGAAGAGATTACCACAACCTCTAATACTGAGTCTCTTTTATTAAAGCAATTATCCGCTGAACCTGTTCATATTGATGAAGTTTGCCGGAACAGTGATCTGCCGATGCAAACGGTCAGTAGCACGCTAGCCATTATGGAGCTTAAAGGTTTAGTAAATCAGGTGGGTGCCATGAATTATGTGTTAGCGCGAGAAGTAAGGGAAAAATACAGTGTGAAAGCGGATTAGGTAGTATGAAAAAGAATTTGGTAATAGTTGAGTCACCGGCTAAGGCTAGAACGCTCAGTAAGATTTTAGGTAAGGGTTATTCTCTTAAAGCGTCAATGGGTCATGTAAGAGACCTGCCAAAGAGCCGGCTAGGAATAGATGTAGAGAATGGCTTTGTTCCTAAATACGTGGTGCCTAGAACAAAAAGTAAGCTTGTTCGAGAGCTTAAGCAGGCAGCAAAAACTGCATCTGCTGTATATCTAGCTACGGATCCTGATCGAGAGGGTGAGGCTATTTCATGGCATCTGGCTGAAGTGACAAAAGTAAATGATATACCTTACCATCGCGTTGTATTTCATGAAATAACCAAGGAAGCTATTGAGCAAGCTTTTAAGCATCCTCGTTCTATAGATACAAAGCTAGTTAATGCCCAGCAGGCTCGACGTATTCTGGATAGATTGGTTGGTTACAAGATAAGCCCGTTACTTTGGCGAAACGTACGAAGAGGTCTTTCCGCTGGCAGGGTTCAGTCAGTTGCGTTAAAGATAATTGTTGATCGTGAGCGAGAGATTCAGAAATTTACCCCGACAGAATATTGGACTATTGAGGCGGAACTAACCAAGAAACTATCGTCGGTGGAGATTGTACCTTTTCGTGCTACATTACTTGGTCTGGTTGATGGTACTAAGCTGGATATTCATGATGAGAAAGAAGCTGATGATTTTAAGAATGACCTTAAGCAGGCTAATTACAGTGTAATTAAAGTAAAAACCAGAAAAGTAACTCGTAAGCCGGCTGCACCATTTATTACTAGTACTTTACAGCAGGAAGCCTGGCGTAAACTGCATTTCAGTGCTAAACAGACTATGGTTATTGCCCAGCAATTATATGAAGGCTTATCGGTAGGTGATGAGGGCAGTGTCGGGCTTATCACTTATATGCGTACTGATTCTACTCGGGTAGCGCGCTCTGCAATAGTCGAAACGAGAGAGGTTATTGCCAGTAAATATGGTGTGGAATTTGTTCCAGATCATGCTCGTTCCTTTATTGGCGCGGTAAAAGGGGCTCAGGAAGCCCATGAAGCTATTCGTCCCACCAGTAGTCGCAGGGAACCATCATTGATAAAATCTCACCTTACATCTAATCAGTTTAAGTTGTATGATCTTATCTGGAAACGAATGATGGCTAGCCAGATGTCGGTTGCTTCCTTTGATAATACTAGTGTGGATATTAAAGCTATTAGTTCAGTTTCTAAGAACGAATATTTGCTCAGAACTTCTTGTTCGGTAAATACCTTTCTTGGCTTTATGATTCTTTATACGGAGGGAAAAGACGAGGCAGAAGGAGAGAACGGAAAAACTTCACTACTCCCTAAATTAAAAAAGGGTGATGATCTCCTGCTTCTAGGGCTTTCCCCTGATCAGCACTTTACCCAGCCACCGACCCATTTTACTGAGGCTACATTAATTAAAATGCTGGAGCAATGGGGGATCGGTCGTCCCAGCACCTATGCTCCCACTATTTCTACAATACAGGATCGGGGATATGTTACCAAAACTAAAGGAAGTTT
>JAQTVP010000145.1:0-3662 GCA_028707015.1 Dehalococcoidales bacterium
GATGGATAATCAAACGAAAAATGAAAAAAGCCGGTGTGGTCTCTCTGGAGAGATTATTACAGGATTTTATAGAGCTTGGAGGCAAGATTCTTGCCTGTGACATGACTATGGAAATAATGGGAATAAAAAAAGAAGACCTGCGCGATGAATTGATTACAGAATACTGCGCGGTAGGCACTTATATAAATGAAGCCAGAGAATCAAATATAACCCTCTTCATATAATATAAGCGGGAGAGAAATATGTTAGATAAAACAACGGTATATCTGGATAATTCGGCAGCTACCCGTTTGGACGAACGGGTACTGGAAGCAATGCAACCATATTTTTTCGATAAATACGCTGTGGCTACCTCTGAATTCGCCTATTCTCAGGGCATAGAAGCTCGAGAGTCTCTGGATAATGCCCGGGAAATCCTGGCATCAAATCTGGGAGCAGCACCAGATGAGTTTATTTTCACTTCAGGAAGTACCGAATCTTCAAACATTGCTCTGAAGGGCGTGGCACTAGCCCTGGATAACAAAAAGGGAAAGCACTTAATTACCTCAAAAATTGAAGATTTCCCGGTACTGAATAGTGCTAAAGCTCTTGAAAAACAGGGTTTCCAAGTGACTTATCTGGATGTGGATAGTGATGGCTTCGTTATCTTGGATAAGCTTAGAGAATCCATTACCAAAGAGACTATCCTGGTTTCCATCCAGCATGCTAATCAGGAGATTGGCACCATACAGGACATTGAACAAATTGGTCACATCTGCCGCGAGAAAGATGTGCTTTTTCACACTGATGCCACCCATACTTTTACAAGGATTCCTCTTGATGTGAAAAATATCCCCGTGGATTTAATTACAGTGGCTGGGCATACCATCCATGGACCAAAGGGAATAGGTGGCCTGTATATAAGACAGGGAACAGCAATAGCCAAATGGATAGATGGCGGATTTCAGGAGTATGATCTTAGGGCAGGTCTAGAAAATATACCTGGGGCAATTGGATTTGCCCGGGCATCAGAACTGATTACCCCCCAGGAAACCGAGCAGTTACAAAAAATGCGTGACCACATTATTACTCGTATCCTTAGTGAGATACCAGATACCACCCTGAATGGCCACCGCTGGCAAAGATTACCGCAAAATGCTAATATTTCTTTTCATTTCATTGAAGGTGAATCAATTACTCTGCATCTTGATATGCATGGTTTTGCGGTAAGTACCGGCTCCGCTTGCTTCAGCCGCTCGCTGGAGGGCAGCCACGTTATTTTTGGTATCGGTGGTGACCATGAAAGAGCACACGGATCAATTCGTTTTACCTTCGGACGCTTTAATAATATGAATGATGTTAACAATTTAGTTCAAGTTCTAACTGAGATAGTAAAAGAACTGAGAAGCATCAGCCCATTGGGCAAAGAAAAACAGGAGGAAAAAGAATGAAATCTCCATATAGTGAAACAGTACTGGAACATTTTCGTCATCCCCACAATGTGGGGAAAATTGAAAATGCTGATGGCAAAGCAATCGAAGGCAGTCCGGCTTGTGGCGACATGGTCTCTGTGTATATCAATGTTCACCCGGATACTAAAACAATCACCGATATTAAATTTGAGTCTTATGGCTGCGCCTCCAATATTGCTACCGGCTCTATCATTACAGAACTAGCCAAAGGGAAAACCCTGGATGAAGCCAAGAAAATTTCTTGGAAACAAGCTTCAGATGCGCTGGGTGGACTTCCTAAAATAAAAGCACACTGCTCAGTATTAGCGGTAGAAGGTTTGCGCTCAGCAATTGAAAATTATGAAGAGAGTCACGGACTTATTAAAGAGAGAATTCCAACCACATTAGAGATAGTGCGTGCACGCCTCCGGAAAGTAATGAATCCCATGGCAGGACTAGACTTAGTACGTACAAATCTGGTTCAAGATATTGAAATAGATAAGGGAACTGTTCGTGTAGTAGTTAACTTACCTGAGGATCACCAGTTCACACCTGCAATAAAAGAGGAAATAATAGAAAAAATAAAACCCTTATGGGATATAAAGGAAGTAATTGTCGAATTTACGCAATAAAAAAATATGCTATCACTAAATATCTGCCTAGTCATTTTAAAATAAAAAAGGAGACAATTTAAATGCATAAATACGAATGTGCGATTTGTGGTTATATCTATGATCCGGAAATAGGAGACCCCGATAGTGATATTAAACCGGGAACATCTTTCGAAGAATTACCGGATGACTGGGTTTGTCCTATTTGCGGAGCCGCCAAGGACGATTTCCAAAGGTTGGAATAAAATAAAATGAAACCAAGAGAGCTAAAACCAGATATTTTTTGGGTAGGAGCTATTGACTGGGACAGACGTTTATTTGATGCCCTCATTCCGCTTCCCGACGGCACAAGTTATAATTCTTATTTGATTAAGGGTAGTGAGAAAACAGTACTCATTGATACCGTAGATCCAACAATGCAAGAAATATTAACCGCCAACCTCAGTGAACTCAAAATTAATAGCATAGATTATATTATAGCAAATCACGCTGAGCAGGATCATTCCGGAGCAATTCCGCAAATACTGGAGAAATATCCTGAAGCCATAGTAGTCTGCACACCCAAGTGCAAAAACATGCTTATCGACCTTCTCATGATTCCAGAAACACAATTTATTACCGTAAGCGATAAGGAAACAATCTCACTAGGAGATAAAACTCTGGAATTCATCTATACGCCATGGGTACACTGGCCCGAAACAATGGTTACTTATTTAAGAGAGGACAAAATACTATTCTCCTGTGACTTTTTCGGTTCCCATCTGGCTACAACCGACCTGTATGTAACTAATAAAGGACAAACCGATGAAGCAGCCAAAAGATATTATGCAGAAATTATGATGCCCTTCCGAACCATTATTCAAAAGAACTTGGAGAAACTGGAGGGACTTAAGATTGACATCATTGCCCCCAGTCACGGTCCTTTGTATAGTGAGCCGGAATTTATCATGAAAGCGTATCATCACTGGTCATTTGACGATCCCAAAAATATTGTAGTACTGCCCTATACCTCAATGCATGGCAGTACCCGCAAGATGGTCGAATACATAGTCAGTGCTTTAGTTCAAAGAAGTGTAACGGTAAAACAGTTTGACCTTTCCGTAACGGATATTGGAAAAATGGCAATGGCTTTAGTTGATGCAGCAACAGTTGTTATCGGTACTCCTACTGTGCTTACCGGGGCACATCCCAATGTTGCCTATGCTGCTATCCTGGCAAATGCCCTGAGACCTAATCTCAAGTTTATTTCTATCATCGGTTCTTATGGATGGGGAAGTAAAGCAATTGATCAACTGGTAGCATTAGTGCCCAACTTGAAGGCAGAAATACTAGAGCCAGTATTGAGCAAGGGATTTCCTGAAGAAACCGATTTCAAAGCACTGGAGAATCTAGCAGGCATAATTGCCCAAAAACATAAGGAGAATGGTTACAATTGATAGCCACTATATAGGATATAACAATATTATTTATAAAATACGGATTGCCACGATATATAATCAAATGAATTAAATACTGATTATTAGCATTTTCTCATAACCTTATCTTAAATCTCGATAGTACTCTTCATCTGCTCAAACTCTTGCATCATCTTATCAAGTTTAAGGGAGAGCTTCTCCCATTC
>JAQTVP010000145.1:3672-4323 GCA_028707015.1 Dehalococcoidales bacterium
GCTCCGCCCATAATGCTCTTCACTGGAAAATAAAGTTTCGATTTCGGCAAGCTGCAATTCAAGTTCCGAAAGTTCAGTCTCAACTTTCGCTATTCTTTTTTTAGTGGGGTCACTCTTACGGTAAAATTTATTCCTCAACTCCGCCTCGATTAGCTTACGCTGACGCAACTTATTATTTGTTGAATTTTTCCCTACAACTGCAGATTTTGGCACTTCCGTAATTCCTGAAACCTCTTGCCCCATAGATTCCTTCCAGCGGAGATAATCATCATAATTTCCATCTAATATATGTAAGTTGCCATTTTTTATCTCGATAATTTTATTGGCAATCTGACGAATTAACGTTCGGTCATGAGTAATAAAACAAAGGCTTCCCCGATACGCATCAAGGGCATCTGCAAGTATTTCCCGTGAGGCAATATCAAGATGATTAGTTGGCTCGTCTAATAACAGGAAATTAGCTGGTTGCATTAATATCATAGTTAATACCAAGCGGCTTTTCTCCCCCCCGGAAAGAACGGATATATTTTTATAAACATCATCCCCACTGAAGAGAAAGGCACCGAGAATACCCCTTAATTTCTGCTCAGATTCGTCTGGAACTACGCTATGCAACTCAGTAAGCACATTATTCAATGGATTGAGAAGTTT
>JAQTVP010000146.1 GCA_028707015.1 Dehalococcoidales bacterium
GGGAAGTTCGAACGGCATCCGGTACGCTCACCGGAGGTGCCCAGAACGCCATATTGTTCTCATGGCATAATCCTGAATTGCAGGACATCTATATTACTAAAGTGGTAGTAACCATTACAACCGCCGATGCTGATGCCGCGAATATTGATATAGGTATTGCTGATGATGCGACCTATACCAACGGCGGTACGGAGTTCTTCAACGACTTGGCCGGAGAAACAATCGCAGTAGATGATTCGTGGGTAGTCGGTGACGGCGGTGCTCAAACAAAGTGGGTATTATGCCAAGATAATGCAAGTGCTACTGACGGATGGGTTACAGCAAAGATATTAGATGCTGATGGATCATCCATTGTGGGTAGTTACTATATAGAGTATGTTGGGAAATAAATGAAAGCGGCTATTTATGCTAGAGTATCAACCAGGGATAAAGGACAAAATCCCGAAGTGCAACTAGTACCACTCCGTAAATATTGTGAGGCTATGGAATGGGAATATATAGAATATATAGACAAAGCGTCCGCCTCAGACCTTGATGGTAGGATTGCATGGACTCAATTATTAAAAGATGCTTCACAACATAAGTTTGACATCCTTTTTATTTGGAAACTCGACCGGGCGTTCCGGTCCGTAAACCATGCGACAACCACTATATCTCAACTTAACGGTTATAAAATAGGTTTCCGGTCATTGATGGATGCCGCAATTGACACTACGACACCTAACGGTATGCTGGTATTTAATATTCTCGCATCCGTAGCACAGTTTGAAAAAGACTTGTTGGTGTTGCGTATAAATGAGGGGATTACCTATGCAAAAGAAAAAGGAACTAAATCCGGGGAGCCTATCGGACGTAAGCGTTACGACATAGCCTTTGCAAATTTATGCAAAGCTATGATAGAGGCAAAGGGTAGTCTATCGGAAGCGGCTCGAATACTAACAAGGCGTTATAATAAAAAAGTTTCCCCGGGTTTTGTTTTGTCCCGGATAAAAAGGGAGGGTTTAACTAAAGAAGAAGTGTTGTTAACAACTACCTAACCTTTGCAAAAGGCAGGTATAAAAAATGATAGAAAAAAAGAATAAACCATCCGGTAAAATACAGACTTTGCGAAGGACTTCTTTTGCAAAGTTTATAAGGAGAGGTTAATGCCAGTAGGTAATAATAGCAGTGACGCATTAGTTGGTGGGGTCCCGAGTAATCTAACGCCGGTAACACAGCAACAATCAATTGATTGGGAATTGGACCCTAATATTATCGCGGGAACTTATACCACTGATGATGGAACTATTGTACCTGTTATTAAGCCAGGCACTGTTAACCCCAAAATTAATACCGGCGTGCAGGTGCCGTCTGTTGGCACTACACAAATACAGGGAGACGGGACCGTTCTTACCTGGACTGGTATAGCATGGGAGGATAGACAATCAGCCGATAGGAAAAAAATAAAAACTGTTCCTACCGTTGTACAAGACACTACCACCGGGAAAATACGAGATATAGCCGCAGAAAAGGAAGCAGCTAAAATACCTACCGGTAAAATAGACACCACGAATATATTTGGTGCCACTACTTCAACTGAAGACCCGAAATTGGTAGCTCTAGTCGAGGACGTTAATAAAGGTAATAAGACAATTGCAGATGTCTTTAAATATATTGAGGAAAATCCCGAGTCGGTATTTAGTGGTGCCTTTGCTTATTCTCTTAAAAAGCAATTAGTAGAGGAGGCTTCTAAAGCTCGGAGCCTTAAAGGTGACGAACTATTTACAGCTAATCGTAATCTAGGTTTCATACCGAATGACGCAGTTTATGTAACAGGCATGGGAGACGGGCAGTATTTTTCAAAAGAAACTTGGGAATCTTTGCCGGAACAGGTAAGGGACGAATATAAAGGTAAGGGATATGATGCAGGGCAGAAGCTGGTTAACGATGCCAGGGATAAAATTAAACCATATACAACTAACGAAGGCGTTAATCTTGTGGCTGCTATCGACAATAATATTGATTCGAACACATTACAAATAGCAGGATTCTCACAAGGCGATATTGACGAAGCTAAAAAAACATTAGAATATAGCCGTAAAATGAAAAAGAAACTAGCTCCATATACCGATGCCGATGGTAATGTTGATTTACAAGCCGCCTTAGACAGTGGTATTGGTTATACTGAATTAAAAAATGCTGGGTTTAAAGATGAAGATATTCAAAAAGCTGGTGCCACAATAGCGTTAAATGAAAAACTGGAAACGAGAGGCTATGGGAATGATAAGGAAGGATATAATTATTCCCAAGCATTAGCTGATGGAGAAATTAGTGAGCAACAAGCAGAGCTAATTGTTGGTACTAAAAATATCGATAGGATTAAAAATCAAGCTGAAGCAATTAAAAAACTAAAACCTTATATTACTGATGACGGCAAGATTAACTTAACAGCCGCTATTCAAGCAGGTGTGCCGGATGAAACACTTAAAGCAGCTGGAATCGATAACCGTGATATAGTTTCCGCTAAAGAAGCGATCATTACTAATAAATGGCTGAAAATAGACGCTGAAAAAGCGGCGGAAAGGGCACAACAGAATATTACGACCTTTGCCGGTGAAAACAAAATAACCATTAAAGACACCGCCGATATGAACGAAAGTGAAATGACGAAGTTTATTCAGGCAGGCGGTAATCCTGATGACCTGGTAACGGCTGGTAATAATGTTGATAGGATAAATTTTGTTATCGAGAGCGTTAACGAACATATCGAGAGAGTTAAAGCTAATACCGAGACAGTTAACGGGCAAGACGCATTTAACGATTTACTTAAAAGTGGTATTATACCCAAAAATGCACGCTATACCGGATATGATGAAAAAACCGGAGAGGTAAGTTATGAAGTGCCTGCAGTACCACAACAAACACTTCCCCCGGATTTAAATAAACCTGAATATACCTCCGATGGGAAAACTTATAATATTGCTCAGTATATAGAAGATAAACTGCCGGGATTAACCTCCGATAGGTCTTTAATTGAATTAAAAGCGTCGCTAACTGGGGACAATAGATTTGATGCTAAGGTAGTTGAAGATGCTTTTCAGACGGCATTAGGTAACAAGTATTTTAAGTATAAAAACACCGAACTACCGGACGGTAGCTGGATTGATAATAAAGAACTTGCACGAATAAAGGAAAACAACACAGTGGCGTACGACATTTTAACTAATGATGGTTATAATGCCTACCAAGAGGCAATCAAAAAAGCTGAAGATACATTAGCCAGATATCAAGATAAGAATACACCGGACAAGTATCGGCTACCGCGGTTTGTTTATACTTATGAGAACTCGCCACAGAATGAAGTAGCCGAATCAATTAAACTTCTATTCCCGGAAGATGTATCTAAAAAAATGATAATTGATGTGAAGCTACCGGAAGAAACTAAATTTAGTGCATTATTAATGCAGGCGGAAAAAGATAGACAGTTAGGATTACTTCCAGAAAATTCGACTATAGAGCCTACTGGTATTTATAAAGCAGATTTAAACAGGTCCATAGAATTAGCTAAAAGTAATTATGCTCCAATAATAAATGAAATAAAAAATCCATCCACAAAGCTGGCAGCCATAGCGGTGCTTGTCAGTACAATCAATCATGGTAATCCGGAGCCGGTTAGTAAGGTAGCACTATATGTTGTATCCGCATTAGCCTTAGTAGGTGCGGCTGCATGGACAGGTGCGAAGGTCGCAGCGGCTTCTAAAAAGGCAGTAACAGAGCAGGGAGGACAAGCCACAGGCGTTGTTATGGCGGTAGATAATAAAACAGGTTACGCTATGCCTGTTGCCGAATTATCGAGAGGGTCGCTCGTTGGAGGCGTACTGTCTGCCCCTAATGTTAAACCGTTTAGTATAGTCCCGGAAACGCATAAACTTGGATTCGATATTCCGGCTCAGGTAAGAACAGATACTACCGACACCACCCTCCCTATGTACCAAAGAGAGGTTAATGCTATATATCCCACGCCGCGGGTAAATCCTGAAATATACCAGACACCGGGTACAGATAAACTAGATTGGCGTGATATGGGATTAAAAGAACAGCCTGGAACATATGTTAACTGGCAAGAGCCGGTTGTGGTGCTGGATAATAATTTGGTGGTCCCTAAATCAGCCTTAGATACTCGTTCTGTATACCAAAAGTATCTTGATGAAGGCAGGATAATGATTGCTTCATCAGCGGCGTTAGACACTGCGGAAAGTAAAGTTAAGACAGAATTAGAGAAAATAACTTCAACTACCGATTGGGATAAAG
>JAQTVP010000147.1 GCA_028707015.1 Dehalococcoidales bacterium
ATGCGGCTAAACGGCTGTGGCGGACTAGTAAAACATAGTAAATTGGAGCGGGTGATGGGATTCGGACCCACGGCTCCTTGCTTGGGAAGCAAGCACTCTACCGCTGAGTTACACCCGCTCGTGGATTTATTATAGGGTATTTGGTTTGTATTTTCTAGTAAGTTCTGGTGACCAAAGTTGCTTACCACTTGCTTACCACTTACGCTCATTAATCCTTCTCTGCTTAATCTATAAGCTATCTTCTCGCTTGCTGGTCGCTTACCATTCAAAACCTGACTCAAGTAACTATGAGAAACGTCCAATTCTTTCGCTAACTGTCTTAATGACTTCTTACCTTTTGTTTTCTGCGTGACCATTTCAACCGCTCCTTTCAATCTTCTCTCGGATTGCTTCCTCTAACCATGTCCCCACTGTCATCTTGCTTGTGACCGCAGCTACCTTCGCTTTGTGTAATACTTCAGGATCAATTCGGATGGACACATTTGGTTTGCTCTTAGTCTCTTTCATAACAATATTGTATTACATGTATGCCTTGTATGTCAAGTTTAAAGAATTGCACAACGATTATAATCACCATCAGTTGGTTTAGGATAAGGTATATCGGTAACTAGCTGATAAGGTATAAATCTAAATCCATGAGACTTCAAGAACTTCTCGCTATGACTAGCTATGCAGTAACTAATCCCTTCTTGCTCACAGAATGGTATAAGGTCACTGAAAACCTTGATGTAATACCCCTCGTTGTAGCTAATCCCTGTTTTGTACTCAAGTTCCTGTTTTCCCTTTGGATTCAACTTACCGAACTCAAATAGGTCAACGTAATCCTTCAGTCTACGAACAATTGCAATCGGATTAGACCGCTTATCCGATATAATAGGTTCAATACTGCAGTATGTATTTATACCTGCTTTCTTTAGAGTTTCTAGAGCTTGACATCTCTCTTTAATAGGCGAAGTGTTAGGTTCTAACAATCTCCTGAACTTGTCATTTAAAGTAATAATAGTAAAGCCGACTCTACACTTGTTATATCCTTGGAACAAACTCAGGTCTCCGAGCACGTTTACATTCTTGGTTAAAAGAGTGAAAGGAAGGTCAGCGTTTCTTAGAATCTGTATTACGTTCCTAGTTATTCTGTGTTGCAACTCTAACGGTTGGTATCCATCAGTAATTGAGCAAATCATAATATCTCTTATTTCATTTTTCATTTGAGGATTCTGCTGGATTTCCTGTATGTCTTTATTAATATCACTCAATATTTGTAACCTTAGAACTGGTTTTATCCAGTCTTCGTATTTCTTCCATCTCGCTCTTCTTCCATAACAATACAAACATCCGTGCTCGCATCCATCATAGCAATTTATTCCCCACCCAAATCCAGTCCCACTTCTTCTAATTACTTTCATATTACACCTCACACATTCCTGTCTTTCTTTCTTACTGACTTTCCATATTGACATATAAACCAGTCTTGTATGTCAAGTTGACAGAGCGCATTTATTGTATGTGGTATATTATTTACTATGGAGCAACCATCAAAGGATAGTAGACAAAGAAAAACTTATACCGTGCGTGATATTTTCATTCTCCATCCTTGTGCGAAAACTGTTTATCACGAAATCTTCAAAGCGACTGTATTAGAGGGTAGACGTTGCACACAGATTTCTCTATCCGACATTGCTAACCTGACTGGTATTCCTAAATCGGATGTTGACTACCACTTGAAGACACTGGAACAAAAGAGAATGATTGATAGGGATACAACCAAACGACCTCAAGAAATCTGTATTAATGTGGTATATGAGGAGACGATTCCAGATAGACCTAGAAATAGGAGGACAAGAAAATGAACGGAACAAGTATGGTTTATCCCGACCACTCACCTGTAGGAAGATATTCTGCTATAGGTAACGATGTCCTTGAAAAGGTTGCTGATATTGAATTGACAAGAGCAGAAAGGAAAGTGCTTGACCGAATAATCAAAGACACCGTTGGATATCCTGAAGAGCAAAAGTGGACTAAGCAAATAGTGAGAAGGGTAACCTATGAGATACCGATAGAACGATTTATTGAGAAGACAGAATTATCGCAAACAGAAATATCCACCGCTTTGAATAATCTAGAGCAAAGGAAAATCATAACACGGGATGGGGATAAAATCACTTTCAACCACCACCTTGACCAGTGGATATAAAACAGGAGAACAAACCCACCCTAATGAGTAATTTATTTAGAAAACTAATTCAATATATTTTGGGGACACACCCGAGAACATATACTGGTTGGGAGGATACAAAGGGTAATGTACCACGTTGGGTTGAAATAGAAGTAAAAAGAATACGCAAATGCTATGGAGGTACATCATCTAGTTTTCTAGACAAGTATTGGATAGTGAAAGGACACCACTATATTTACAAGATTCAATTTTTGGGACAGGGTGGTTACTTAACATCTATATTAAAAAAGAGACGCTAGAAACTAAATAAACAACTTTTAATACAATCACTTTCAGTCACCACTTTGAGGAATGGGTATAAACGGGTGAGCAAGAGTAAAATAGTACACCGAACCAGCGTGCGGGGATTCCTATTTCACTATTGTCCTTAACCATCATCCTCATTCTCATCATTTGATTACTAGTAATAACAGCAATGCTCAACGTAGGGAGAATAACGTTTTAAGTGACACCACCCTCCCAACGTAATTACACTCATTGAGAGTTGAACAATAATCTTAATTAAGGTATATGATAATATATTAATCTGTATCTAAGAGAGTAATTATCAAGTACAGGGTATTGAACAATCCTTTTAATCAATAGTAAGTCGGAATACCGATAACCCCCGTCCATCCTATAAAAGAGACTCCCTTATTCTAGAATGGTGCTGATGTATTCACCGTAAACGTTGTGAAGCATTTTCAAAGTCCTCGGCTGACAAAGGTACAGAAATGCAATTTTATTGGGTTTTATTCAGGTTTAGCTTTGATGAAATACACCGAAATAGGGATTTATTGGGGTGTATTCAAGGGTTTTGAATGGTTTTTAAGAAAGATTGAAGCGTAAGTTGAGTGTTATTGCACGTATTTCTTGCTGAATTTCAGAAATATTTGTGGTAGATTATTGTTAAATACACTATCTCAAGAGGGGGGTGTAGATGAAAATAAAACGTAACCCGTTAATAGTGTTAGGGAAACCTATTGGAGTTCTTTTTGTTGCTATCGGACTCTTATTGATAATTTTGTCTTGGTTAAATGTGTACAAAACTGACGCAACGGGGTTAGGTTTGCTTCTTAGTTTCATTTCTTGTGGACTTGGTTGGATTGCTTTGTCTGTCGCATACAGTTCTGGGTCATATGAAGAAAGAATGTTAGAGTTCATTCGTGGAGAAATATCTCAACAGTTTAGTGCTGAATTTGATGTAGCTCGTGTCATCAACAAAGTACAGCTCACCGTTGCTGGTAGAGAGTTCGTAGTCTACAACTCCAATAGAAACATAGGTATGAAAGATGTCCCGTTTTATTTTGGGAATGCAGTCATATTTCCTGGTAATATGAAGGAGAAAGATACTGTGCGAATACGGATGTATATTTACAAAGATAGAGATAAATATCTAATTAGCAAGGATGAAGAAAATACTTTTAAAGGGAAACAAACGGGAGCCATTAAAATTGATGGTGGTTTCTATAATCAGGAAGGGATTGAAATTACCGCTGAGCACATAGTTGCAGAATCATCTCCGTTGGAGATAAGCTGTTATGCTTATGATGCAGCAAGGGGTAGCTAGCTACGCTACCTATTTCAAATGAACAGAACAGTATCTCACTCGTGGTGCTCAAATTTCAAGGTTTTCAGGGTTAACGTTCCGAGAAACCATCTCACTATTCACGCACAAAACAGTTTTCGCCAGATTAACCCTGACCTCAAGAGCTAAATAGATTGAGGAGCCTGCTTAACGATTTCTTTAAGCTGTTTGCTAGTATTATTAAAACTGAAACGCATCGTATATTTCCGTACCATATCAACACTGTTCCAGCTACCTAAACCCAGTCCAGTGTTTCTGCCTCTGGCAGTGTATAATGAAAAAGGGGAGATGATTTATGGGCATAGCTGACAAGAAAGCGACCATAGAAGTCCACCTGCGCCCCGGCGCCAGGACAGACGAAATAACCGCTCTCAAAGAACGTATTCTTTATGCCAGGGTAAAGGCACCACCACAGAAAGGACAGGC
>JAQTVP010000148.1 GCA_028707015.1 Dehalococcoidales bacterium
GATCTGTATGTCATTAGTTTTGATTACGCTTATATTTACTATATTTTGTATGTTGGTATATTATAATTAAGTCTGCACGTATTTTATCAATAACATATTGTACTTCGTAGCTAAACTTATAGCTAAAAATGTATTTTATTCGTATTTTATGCTATGCAAAGATAAATGTGAGGCTGTATATATATTTAGATTAGGGGTATAATATCGCTAGCCGAAAAAAGTTTCGTAAGCAGTTTTTTAATGAAGATTTTACCTAAGACAACGCTCGGCAAATGGGCAATAGGATTAAGCATTGCTTTCATCTTTTTAATCGGGATGAAAATAGCACACTATTTCCATTTTCCTTTACCTATACCTACTCCTGCTATCGCTGTTTTGGGAATAGTAGGCTTAGTTATAGGACTATTGGCAGTCTTTCGAAATAAGGACAGGGCTATCTTAAATTTTTTACCTTTAATTGTCGGTGTCATAATCTTGTTGTGGGCTGCTGCTGAGATAATATTTCCTCACTAAACAGATTTAATATACTAGTGCCTATGCTCCTGTTAAAGCATATCCCTTAGCCTTAGAATAGCTATACCTACAGTTGAACAATCATCCCGAAGATTTGAGCACAATACATCTATACATTTTAGCTTCAAAGTAGGAATAGATACGTTCACTTAGACATCCATATGTTCGTATAGTGGTAGCTGATTAACTAACTTTATCAAGATAGGGGGAGCAGAGATGTTCACCCTTTTCGTTTCTATTGCAGTACTATTATACCTTAAAGAATGATATACTTTTGCTACGTAGTGACTATCCTTTTTTAAAAGCACTTCTAAACGGTGCATTAATAGGAGGGACTATCATGAAGCACAGACTTTTTAAGAATATAAAATTAAGTAGAATTTTATCTATGTTCTTAAGCTTATTAATGGCAATAGGAGCACTTTCTGTAGTAGGAGTAAGCCCGGTTTTGGCAAGCGATGTGATTTATCTTGGTAGTGAGGGCTGGAGCGTACCTGTTGGGACGTGGGATTCTGCTACACAGACGGCAGGTTTAATACAGAATATATCCAATTCGATTGAAATAACGTCAGACCACATTACACTTGATGGTAACGGATATACAATTTCCGGAGATGGTTCTGGCGATGGGGTATACGCTGAGAGCAAACATGATCTTACCATCAGGAATTTGACCATTATCAATGAACAGAATGGCATTAAACTGTATAAAACGCATAACAGTATCGTTGAAAATAACACTATATCTAATACCGAGCGAGGTATATATTTGTATGAAGGCGCCCTAATCTCTGTTTTAAATAATCAAACATTCAGTAATACCGTTGCAGGAATCTCCATCAGGGCATACTCACACGAAAACACTATTGAGGGTAATGAGTCTTATCTCAATCACACCGGTATAAAATTTGAAGGCGGATTTTTTAACACTGTCCGGAACAATGTTATACGAGATAATACTGCTACAGGATTAACAATAACGGATGACTGGGGCTTTATTGGTACGGAATATGTGAGGTTTGTGACAAACTATAATCAGATATATAACAATAATTTTATCAACAACCCAACTCAATCCTTTGTTTATACATGGTTAGTCGGCGAGAACAATGTTTTTTACCTCGACTTACCTACAGGCGGTAACTATTGGAGTAACTGGACTTCTCCTGATGGGAACCAAGATGGGCTTGTTGATAATCCCTACGTACTTTATGGTGTACAGGATAATTTACCTTGGGCTTCTTTTAATGGGTGGCTTAATTCTCCAACCACTATCGCACAGGATGTAGCGACACTTGTAGCATATTTTGGAGAAGCTGTAAGAGAAGGAACACTAGTTGGTAGTGGTCCTGGCAAATCAGCTATGGGACGATTAGGCGCTCTGCAAAATATGTTGGTAGCCGCTTATAACCTTATTGAAAATGGTCAGTATGAGGAAGCACTTGAGCAATTAACGGACACCTATGAAAAACTTGATGGAAATGAACGACCACCAGATTTTGCAATAGTCGATGATGTAGAAGAAATCACAGCCATGATACTTGAACTCATTGAGCGATTGCAGGATTAAAAAGAATAGAATGAATGGGTCTGGCTTGCCACTGAAACGATACCAGCTATAATAATCTCACAGAAAAGGATCAGATTCTCTATATCCTTAAATAAAGGATACTCTTTTTCCTTCAATATACCTACACCTACAGCGGAATATTGATTCCGATGTTTGTTCAATCATAGGTGTAATTACGCAATACCATTTTCCTTTTCAATTAGATAAAAACTAATTCACAATCTTAGGGAGCCAACATACTTCTGAAGTATTTTGGCTAAGAATGCGCTTAAATACGTCCAAGTAGACATTCCGATATTATGTTATACGGACAATAAAACCATTTCAGATAAATCATCTGATAAAAACCAGGAATAACTTGGCAAACATGTTGAATATTTAACAGGGGACAGGTATCATAGTAATCTGAAAGTGTTACCGTAATTTTCGGTATTCTAATAATTAAATTATTTCAAATAAGATTATATGATATGTTGTTAGAAATTGACAATTTAGTTAAGCAGTATAAAAAAGGTCCGAAGGCCAACGACGGAATTTCAGTATCCGTTGATTCGGGAGAAATCTTTGGGTTACTTGGTCCTAATGGAGCAGGAAAAACTACGCTGATAAACCAGATAATAGGTCTTCAGATTCCTGATTCAGGTTCGATTAAAATAAACGGTATAAATGTTGTTGCTAATCCTGATTATGCACGGCAGACTTGCTCTTTCCAAGCACAAACCCAGGTACCGATAGCTGGATTAACGGCGTTGCAAGCTATCCAGTTAATAGGGCAAATCCGCGGGGGTGAAAAGGGAAAAGTACGTAAAAAAGCCGTTGATCTTATCGAAAAGCTGGAGATTACCGAATGGACAAATAAAATGGGAGCGAACCTTTCTGGTGGGGTACGGCGTATCGTTGCATTCTGTATGGCTGCCGTAGTACCTGGGCATGTCGTAATACTCGATGAGCCGACCAATGATATAGACCCTGTCAGGCGGCGTCTTTTATGGAATGAAATACGAAAACTCGCGGAATCAGGTTCTGCTGTTCTTTTGGTAACACATAATGTGCTCGAAGCGGAAAGAGTCGTAAATAGACTTGCCGTTATCGATAAAGGCTGGATAATAGGAATGGGAACGGCAGCCGAGCTTAAAGGGGATGAAAATAATATCATGCGATTAGAGATAACCTTGGAGCCGGAAGCCGTGGTTTCCAGTATCCCGTGGCAAATCAGCCACGCGGTAACATCAAACCGACGTTTAATAGCCCATGTAAATGAAGAAAACGTGTCAGAGGTAATTGAATGGGCAAAAACTCTGAGGGAAAACGGAATCGCCGAAGAGTATCTTATCGGGCCGACAACTCTCGAGGATGCCTATATAAGAATGGTCGGACGGTTGGATACGATGGAAACCTCCCAGGTAAATGATGATGCGTAACATAATTCATCAATATGGACTGATGCTTAAATGGCAGGCGCTCAGCCAGAAACCTATATTACCTTTGAACATGGCTGTGCAGATTATGATAGCCATTGGTTTTGGAATCGGACTAAGGTTTTTCTATCCTGATATTAATTCAACTACAGCTAAATATTTGACTACCGGAGCGCCTACAATAATACTGCTCATGATAGGATTGGTACTTCTTCCGCAAATCGTGGGCATGGCCCGAAAAGAGGGGACTTTCGATTATATTTGGTCGCTGCCTATTCCACGTATGGTATACATCGCAGCCGATGCGACAATTTGGGTCGCAGTTGCGTTACCGGGAGTGATTGTAGCCCTGGCAATGGGTGCTGCCTATTTTGATTTTAGTCTCTCTATAAGCCTTCTGGTGGTACCGGCACTTTTATTAGTGGCAATAAGCGGAGTGCTTCTCGGTTATACCATTGCCTTTGGAGCACCCAAACCGGAGATGGCCCATATACTTACACAAATACTCGTTTTTGCGATTATGATTTTTTCACCAGTTTTATATCCGGTGGAACAACTGCCCAGATGGTTGGCAAAAGTACATAGTGTCTTACCAATTCAATATATGGCGGATTTGTCCCGTGGCACACTGACCGATCTAGATGTGAATCTTGGGAAGGCATTTATCGTGGTTGGGGCATGGTGCCTAGTAGGTTTAATCTT
>JAQTVP010000149.1 GCA_028707015.1 Dehalococcoidales bacterium
TAACGCGGACGTATATTGTATTTTGATATAATCCTTTTATCTTTTCATAGTTTGATTGATATTCTTCAGCTGACTGGGCAGCTGGTACCAAACCAAGTATATCAAGATAATAGATGCTTCCAGACCATTGTAGTAAGCCTGGTAAGGTCGCTTTCTCATTGAAAGAAGGATCCTTTATATCTCGCATGAACGCCTGGTCAACCATAATTTCTACGGGTGCGGGATTATAATTCTCTATTGCTGTGCCTTCCCCTTTTAGATAAATAAGCGGGCTGTACTTAGCGGCTAATTTATCGGCATATTCTTGATTAACTATTGGCGGATTTTCAGTTGCGGATGGCTGACAAGCGCAACCACTAGCGAATAATGAGATAATTAATAACATACTAATAATATTTTTCATAATATGCTATCCAATAACACTAACCTAATTTACCTTATTGACCTAAATCAAAAGTTTGATATGAATTGTCATATTAATCTATGTTTTTTGATATTTTAAGTAAATGTTTATCACATAATTTATTAACTTCTATTCTACGTTTATCCATGCGTTTTTTCCCCATATTAATAAGTTCCATCTTTCTGTTTTCAAGCTCTTTAATATATTTCTTTATTCCATCTTTTTGTGCTTTATATGATGATGTGTTCCATAGATTACGATATCTATTCTTAAGATCATCATAACGTTTTGATGCTTCCCGTATTTTTCTATCAATATCCTGCAGTTCTTTCTTTTCAGCTTCTGTATATAAATGTTTCGTAGCACTACTTATGTATGTAGTAGTATGGCAATCCTTACACAGAGTAATACAGAACTCAGGCCTCTCTAAATGTTTAACTAATTCTTGGCCTAACCCTAATAAATCACACTCTTCTTTCGCAATTATATGGTGTACTTCAAGATTAATCTTTGATTCACAATGACGACAACTATAATTATCTCTGCTTAATGTATTTTTCCTCAATGCATCTCTCATCGTCAATTTCCTTAAATGTTCATCACATAACATAATAAACTGTAGCTAACTTTTTTGCAGTAGGGAACGAACCCACTCACGTTTTACCCATAGAGCACAGCCGCCTTCTGCTTCGCTTAACTGTTCACTATTTTGTCTGATATTTTTTAAGAAAGTAGATTGCAGAGCTTCTTTAAGTGATGAATCTCTCAGGTTAGTATCAGAATAAGGAGCAAATGGACATGGCTCCACATCACCTTGGGTATTGATATGGATAAAACCTCTCCCAGCGGATAAACATCCACCTATTTCTTCTTCATCACCCGGAATGGCAATAAATAGAGCCGGGAATTTTGAACGGAACTTATCTCTTGCGGTTATAAGTGCAGTTCTTTGCTCATCGTTAAGAATCCATTCTTCAGTTCCTTCTTGGATTGGAGTATATTCAACAAAGAAAAATAATTTGCATTTAAGATTAACCAGGTTTTTGATAAAATTTTCTTCAGTTATCGTAGAATAGTTTAAATTAGTTAATGTTAGTGAGACACTCCAAAATATGCTTTCATCTTTTAGTCTTTTTACTATATTTTGCAGTCTTTTATAGACATTTGCACCCCTACGCCCATCTGTTTCTGTTTCATTTCCTTCCAAACTGATTACTGGTACAAAATTTCTTTGCTTTTTTATCTTTTTAATCATATCTTCATTAATGAGTAAACCGTTAGTAAATACCAGGAATATAATCGAAGGAAAATCTTTAATAATATCTAATATTTCTGGGCGTATTAATGGTTCACCACCACTGATTACTACAAATGAAATACCTAGTTCCTTCGCTTCGGAAAGTATATTCCGTAATTTACCCTCGCTTAACTCTGTTTCAGTTAATTTACGTATGGACTGGTTAAAACAGCCCTTACAATGAAGATTGCATTTATTGGTAATGCTGAATATCATTATTGGCGGTACATGTATTCCTTGCTTTTCCCAGTATGATCTTGAACCAGCTGCTTTTTGCTGCCACCTTATTGTCCGCAGAAAAAAATAAGCCTGTCGTGGATTAGTCAGGGTAGCCCATAAAGCATCTTTAAAGAAAACTCTCAGAGATTTACTGATTACTTGACTAAAATTAACATCTCTGTTATCTGCGGTTGTATTTGTTGCGTGATTTTTATCGATCATTTTAACCATTCATATCCTCCCGTATGCTATATATTATACACGTTCTATATATGCTGTTAAAATTATAAGGTTTAATATAACCTTATTAGTAAAGAAAAATATTATAGGAAATTTATATTTCCTTCCTATAATTTAAATGCAAAATATTTTCACAAAAAGTGGAAATATCTTGCATGTTTTTCTTTCTAGTATGATATAATCGCTGAGTGAAAAAATTCTCCTTAGCCCTAAAATTATATTTCAACATTGGAGGATTAATTACTTTACTTAGTAACCTCGCTTTAGAAACGTCAGCTATTTTTCTGCCACTCTTTGCCCAAGACAATGGTGCCTCTACATTTCAAATAGGAATAATGGGTAGTGCCTATGGTATTTCTAACGCTGTTTCTTCCTTAATTTTTAGTCGTGAAGCTGATAAAGGGCGTGGCCCTCTCTTGGTACGTATCAGCCTTGGAATTGCCGTGCTGGCTTTTATCATGCAATCTATTGTCGATAATCCTATACAGCTGATATTAATACGTGCTTTGATTGGGTTTTGTTTTGGTATATCATCAGCTGCACTCGTAGCATATAATTTCGCTGGAGGAAGAAGTACGGGACAATTTGCATCTTTAGGGTCTTTAGGTTGGTTAATTGGAGCAATCCTTGCTATATTTTTCTATGATTATCAAACATTGTTTCGTTTCAGTGCTGCAAGTTGTAGCTTAGCCTTTATCATTTCTTTAACATTAAAAGCGCGCTACTCTCCTACTATACTCAGACCTGATATTTTTAAAGTAATCCGCCGTAATATCCGTATTTACTTACCATTTTTATTTAGACAACTTGGTGCCAATATGGTTTGGGTCATTCTTCCACTATTTTTTGCGAGCATAGGAGCAAACAAAACTTGGATTGCGATCCTATCAGGTATAAATACAGGAGGTCAATTTATTTTTATGATGTTCGTTGAGAAAATAAGAGAATCTCGACTCTTTATTATAGGGCTTCTTGTCTCCGCTGCTATCTTTTTAGCTTATTCTCAAGTAGATAATTATCTTTATTTAATACCGATTCAGATTATATTGTCTTTTGCATGGTCATCTCTTTATGTTGGATCGTTACTTTTACTACTTAAAAATAATACAGAGAAAGCTACTTCAACTGGACTTCTGATTACAATTATTAGTATATCAGCTACGATTGGGCCTATACTTGGAGGCTTTATTACACAAAATTTTGGATATGAAATACTAATGTATGTAGCTCTAACCCTGTGTCTTGTGGGTTTTGTGACAAACTTGATAAAAATTAAGTAGTGCCTGTAATACTAATAAATTAAAGTAATACATAAACATGCTAATATGTTATAAAATTCTCGCATTAATTAAACGAACATTTTCTTCGTTAAGCACTATATTTTTTGATTTTAATATATGCAATTAGATATATAGTGACTTTTCTTTTACTTCAAGAGTGTTATTATAATACAGGAAATAAATGTTTAATATAAAAGACCTTATATTCTATTCAATTGCAGGCAGTGTGATTAGTGTTATTACAATACTTGCTGGAGCAAGTCTTACTGTAACTTTACTTGCGTCTTTATTAATTCCCCCAGTCTTACTACTTGTTCTTAGAATTATTCAAAATCTCTAGTTTTTAATAAAACTACAAATAATTGGAGATTGATCGTATTAAAGGTTTTTGCTAGAATATAGGCATGAAAAAGCTAAGAATAATACTTGGTGTTATATGTTTGCTGATAGCAACTTGGATATTCATTGTCGAAGAAAACAGTGAAACTATACCTCCCGCAATAGCCTGTGCTGTAGTGGGAATAACTCTGATAACAACTTCCCGAAAAAACTAGCTGATGAATTGTTAGTCTCTCATTATTATTAGCAGGGGGATTCTCTGCTGAGGTATCTGTTATCTATTTTTTACCCATGCGATAAATTCTTCTGTGTTATAAAACTCCTCGTGAATATCTTCTGAAAATACTTTAATTATTTTTT
>JAQTVP010000010.1 GCA_028707015.1 Dehalococcoidales bacterium
CCTCAGGAAAGTACCGGCAATATCTACCAGCTCAGGTTCCGAACTAAAGATATTAATTACACCCTCAGCACATATTAGTATTATCATTGAAGCAATTAACATAAAACCTTCAACTAATATTACTGCCAGCCAAATACCTCTCTCTGCTCGCTGCGGTTGATGCGCTCCCAAATTCTGCCCCCCTAACACACCAGCACCTATACCCAACCCAAAACCCGGCATGAATAATATCATCTCTATCCGCTGCAGCAAGGCATGAGCCGCTACCGAAAAAGTACCAAAGGGTACTACAAACCAGGTTAAAATGAGGTTGCTAAAGCTGCGCTCAATACCAGTTATGGAGGCTGGAATACCAATCTTGACTATACGCCATATAGTACTGGAATCAAAACGAAAGTTTTGCATAGTTAGTTTTAAGCGTGACCGGCCGCTAAAAAGTATCCATAGCCCCGCGATCATTCCCAAGCTCTGCGAAAGAACATTAGTTAGTGCGGCTCCACTAACACCTAACTGGGGAAATATCCACCACCCAAACACTAGGAAAGGACACAGCACTAAGTGAAAAAATCGAAAAAGTATTACTATCCTCATTGGGTTAACCGAGTCCCCTGAGGCTTGCATAATACCTTCAGCCATCATGCGGAAAGACATAAATACCGAAGCTATAAACATTATACGCATATAAGCCGCGCCTTCACTGACAACATCAGCTTCTACGCCCATAAGTTCCATAACCGGCTCAGCCAGCAAGACACCCGCTGCTAGCATAAATATAGCAAAGACAGCACTGATGATAAAAGCCTGTCTGGCAACATGCCTGGCACTTTCGGTTTCTCCCGCTCCGATAAACCGGGCAACCAATGCCCTAGTACCGGTATTAATACCCATTCTCGCCGAGTTGATTACCATGACTGCCATTCCGGCGACCCCCACACCGGCAATAGCTGCTGAACCCAATCTGCTTACCCATATCATGTCAATAGTAGGACCCAGCATATTAAGACTATTACTGACCATTATAGGCCAGGATAGGCTTAAAAGATTCCGGATTATGCTACCTTTTGTCCAATCCCGATCAAATGCTTTACCCCCTCTACCCCTCAAAACTGTTTATTCCCCATTACACAAATATATTCCTCTCTCTGTAAAATCATTTCTGAAGGCCAAGCCTGACCGCTTGCTCAATTGCTCCGGCAACCACAAATAATGAACCGGTAATACAGATGAGATCTTTTTCTCCAGCCTGATCTAAAGCTAGCGGCAATGCGGCTGAAATATCACTCGTTTCCTGCACAGGCACCCCATATTTTTTAATCTCAGCCTTAATTTTAGCGGTAGCCATCGCCCGCGGATGAATCGAACGGGTAATAATTACTTTATTAAAAAGAGATATTAGTTCTGAGATTATTCCTGCTATATCCTTATCGGATGAGGCCCCAATAATTAAAATAGCTTGATTAAAATCAAAGTATTGCTCAAGAGATTGCCTTAGTTTTCTGGCTGATTCGGGATTATGGGCACCATCTACCATTACAATAGGGTGAAGATTAAGAATTTGGAATCGGCCGGGCCATTTTACCTGCACCAAACCTTGAATAATATTATCCTTAGCAACATTAAAACCCTTTTCAGCTAGAACCTCTAGTGTAGCTATTGCGGCAAGCACATTGTCTAACTGATAAGAACCCAACAAAGGAACATTTAATTCGTAATTATCTAATTTCCCCTTTACCTGTAATTGCTGTCTTTCCCAATTAAACCCTGTAATTCGCCCCAGTACATCCTTCCCCACTCTGACCAACGGTACACCTTTTTCCAAACAGACTTTTTCAATTACTTGAAGTGCATCATCAGACTGCGGAGCAGTCACAACTACACAGCCGGGTTTGATAATACCCGTCTTCTCCCCGGCTATCTCGGTTAAAGTATTGCCTAATATGGCTGTATGGTCCAGACTAATATTAGAGATAACACAGACCTCAGGAGTAATTACATTTGTAGCATCGAACGTGCCCCCTAAGCCTACCTCCAATACTTGAAAATCTACCCTCTTCTGACCAAAATAGGTAAAGCCTAACGCTGTTAACAACTCAAATGTAGTTAATTTACCGTATGTAGCTTTCCGGTTTACTGCCTCAACTTCAGGCTTAACCTTCTGCACCAGAGTAGTAAGTTCGTCCTCTGAGATTAACTTACCGTCAACCTTGATGCGCTCTCTCAGAGTATGCAGATGCGGGGAGGTATAGAGCCCTGTAGTATAACCAGAGGCAGAAAGCACGGCAGCTACCATAGCCGCTATACTCCCTTTTCCCTTTGTGCCGGCAATGTGAATTGATTTTGCTTGCAGATGAGGATTACCCAAACGTGCCAGCAATTCATCCATCCGCCTCAGGTCATAATTAGCCGCAGCATGCGGCATAGGCTTCTTTTCATAATCGGTATAACTACTAATATAATCCAAGGTTTGCTGATAAAGAGAATCTGACAAAATATTTTCCCTTAAATAATATTTAGCAAACTTTTTTTCTCACATATATAACAGCCCAAACATCAACAAAGCAATAAAAACACACAGCTAACACCTAACCTAAGTCAGGTAGATTATAGCAGAATATATTATTTTTTACTTAGCGTGGAAGCATCGGAAATATTAAGATCACCCAT
The DNA here is from genome assembly GCA_028707015.1 of Dehalococcoidales bacterium. Classification (GTDB taxonomy): domain Bacteria; phylum Chloroflexota; class Dehalococcoidia; order Dehalococcoidales; family JAQTVP01; genus JAQTVP01. Next base: position 2,665 of record JAQTVP010000010.1, read on the forward strand.
AATAGGTGCACCAATATAGCTAAGATGTGAAGCGCCACTCAAGGCAGCATCCAATCTGCCACTTAAATTAATAACACTGCTGCTAGCCCCACTGAGGCTGATATCTACATTTTCAACCATGAAATTATCAAATTCCACGCGACTAGAACCGGAAGCATCAATAATCACATCATCAGCTGCCCCCTGGAAATTAATGGTACTAGCCCCTGATATATCAAATTCAGCATCATAAGCTAGTATTTCACCGCTAAGGTGGCTGGCACCGGATATTTCAGCCTTTATATTTCTTACTGACATATTATTCATCTTTAAAGAGCTCGCACCGGATATATTAACTGAAAAATCTTGTGCGAAACTAAAGTCCCGAGCAATACCATGGACAGCACCCGAAAACTTCACCCCGTAAATCTCAGGCATGGTTATCCTTACCATATGATTAGTAAAATTACAACCGCTTGATATAACATCAACTTTCAAAGTTTCTCCTGCTTTAGAAACACGGATATATTCAAGGAGATTATCATCAGCAGTTAAACTAACATTAAACGACTCAGATTGGATAATTTCAACCTCAAAGGCATTACTCACATCAACTAGAGTAAAATCACTATAATCTATTGTTTCAGTCTGCAAATGCCCGGAACCAATTATTATGCCATTACATCCTGAAAATAAAAAAACCGCTACTATTATTACAAGTAAAATGACGAAACTTAAATACTTCTTCATAATTCCACCCTTCCATCCCTATTTAGTTCACCCGATAATTATAGCCAGCCAAAAAGTAAAGTCAATATCAAATAAAAAATCCTCGAGTCTTTCTTGACGCCCATATTTAGTGACTGATATTATCAATCTATCCTGCAGTTATATTAAAGATCAAGGAGGGCTATATTGAATTTCATTGAAAAGCTGACAACAGCTACCAGAACAAATAAAAGTTTACTTTGCGTTGGGCTTGACCCTGATTTAAAGCGCATACCTGAAGGCATGGGAATTTTGGAGTTCAATAAGACAATTATTGATGCCACTGCTGATTTAGTCTGTACCTATAAACCCAACCTCGCTTTTTATGAAGCGATGGGGAATGAGGGACTGTCAGCTCTAGAACAAACAGTGCAATATATACCGGATAATATCCCGATTATCGGTGATGCTAAACGCGGCGATATCGGTAATACTGCAAAAGCTTATGCTAAGGCTATCTTTGACCACTTCGGCTTTGATGCCGCTACAGTAAGCCCTTACCTCGGCTTTGACTCGCTGGAACCATTTTTAGAATATCAGAATAAGGGGATATTCATCCTGTGCCGCACATCGAATGCCGGCGCTGCTGATTTTCAGTCTCTCCGCTGTGAAACCACAGATGGCTACCAACCCTTATTTGAGATAGTTGCCCAGAAAGCCAGTGAATGGAATACCCGTGGTAATATCGGACTAGTGGTAGGCGCAACTTATATTGACGAACTAAAACTCATCCGATCCAGTCACCCGAATATGCCGTTACTAATACCCGGAGTTGGTGCCCAGGGAGGAGATTTGGCCGCAGTGGTGCGTTATGGAGTTAATAGTGATGGAGAAGGAGCAATTGTCAACTCCTCAAGGGGAATTATCTATGCTTCACCGGGAAAAGATTTTGCAGAGGCCGCACGCCAAGCCGCCTCTGTACTGCGGGACCAGATTAATGATTGCTTAACTACGTTACGCCGATAGCTTAAACATTGCAGAATAACGGAAAGAATAATGGAAATCAGGATAGGTGATATAGTTCAACTCAAGAAAAAGCACCCCTGCGGCAGTTATGAGTGGCAGGTGTTTCGTATTGGTGCTGATATCGGAATTGAGTGCCTGAAATGTAAGCATCACGTAATGCTTACCCATAGTGTGTTTGAGCGCAGAGTTAAAGCTTTTACTTCCCGAGGGCAATAATGCCCAGACGGATTATTCATATTGATCTTGATGCTTTTTTTGTATCAGTAGAGCAGGCGCTGAACCCTGCCCTTAAAGGCAAACCAGTAGTAGTTGGCGGCAAACCGGACCGACGAGGGGTAGTTGCCGCTGCCTCATACGAAGCCCGAGCTTTTGGTTTACACGCTGGTATGCCCCTGATTACTGCCAGCCGTTTCTGCCCCCAGGCTACTTTTTTGGAAGGCAGTTTTCCCCGGTACCGCAATGCATCCCATAAATTTATGGCTATCCTGACAGATTTCTCGCCTTTCCTTGAACCGATTGGACTTGATGAAGCTTTCCTGGATGTAACCGGTTTTGAATCCATTTATGGATCAATTGATCAAATGGCAGGTATCATCAGGCAGCAAATTAATAAAGAATTAGGGCTCTGCGCTTCGGTAGGTATTGCCAGCTGCAAAGTTGTTGCCAAAGTTGCCTCCGAAAAATCAAAGCCGGACGGACTACTGGAAATAGCCGCCGGAGAAGAAGTTTCTTTTCTGGCACCGCTGCCAATTGCTGAATTACCCGGAGTGGGTAAAAAGACCGAACAAAAATTAAAGGGGCTAGGAATCAGGACAATAGGTAATCTAGCCATTACGCCGTTAAATACCTTAAAATTGCATCTGGGAGCGTCTGGGGAGCTTTTACACCAGCTAGCCAACGGTATTGACGAAAGAAAAGTGGAACCGCCGGGCGCTGCCAAATCTATCAGCCGGGAAACCACTTTTGGTAAAGATACCGCAGATCGCTCATCACTAACGGCAACACTAAGCTATCTCAGCGAACGGGTAGGCGCTGACCTGCGCCAGCGAGATAAGCAAGCCCGGTGTATTAACTTGAAGCTAAGATATGCTGACTTTACCACCATTACCCGCAGTCATACACTGAAGCAGACTACTGATACTGACCAGGCTATTTTTAACACAGGCAAACAGCTTCTAGATAAGGCATTACTGGCGGAAAGACAGCTGGTACGCCTGATTGGCATCGGCGTATCAAGCTTAACTGAGCCGGCACAGCAACTGGATATGCTGGACCCCTCAGCACAGAGACTGGAACAATTGAACCGGGCAGTTGACCGCATCCGCAAGAAGTATGGCTTCACCGCTATCCAGACGGGCCGCACCCTGCAACTGAAAGACCTCTTCCCCAATGATAAGAATGGCTATACTCTGGAAACACCGGACTTATCGCTATAGTGCCTTATACTTCAGCTTCGCCGAATTTACGCCGATATTTATTGAGAAGATTAATAGATTCAGGCGGCATGACTCCCTTATTTAAATTCCAGTAAGGAGATTCTGGTTCTTTATAAAAAGCACTATCACGCACAATTAAATCAAGATAATCCTCTATATCTGATTGTTTATCTCTCAAATAAGTGACAGGTAAAACTGGGTGTTCAACATTAAAGCACAGTACTTGAAAAATACGATTTATTCGTTGACAAATCGATTTTAAATCAGCAAACGAAACGTTAGTATTGCGTTCAAACCTTTGATTATCATCAAAAATTAAATGGGCGACAAAATTATTACGCAGGTTTTTGATATCTCTTGTTCTGCTACTTAAATATCCAATGTCATCTCTTATTTCTTTTAAAACACAATCAAACATAGGCTGATATTGTGCAAGTAAATTCTGCCGAACCCACTCCTTGAAATGATGTATATTTAGCCTTTGCCCTTCTCCTTCTTTCCGCCCGTCTTTATCTATCCAAAGCTTAGTAATTATCAAGATAGAGTCATGAGTCATAGCCACGTTTACTAGTTGGAAAAAATTATCTTCTGGAGAAATGAACAAATTAGCAGGGAAATCCAATAACTTTTCTAAGTACAATAAGTTAGCATTAAGCCGCATAACCTCTTGCCATATTAAATCAAGTTTTTCCTCATATATCTGCAAAGAGAGTGGTTTTAACACTTCGCACGGATTAAAACTTAATATATATTTACTGTCTAAAGCCAAATTTCCTCCTAATCAAGCAGTCTTTTCTGGCCGGTTATCTGCTGGATTTCGGTTATATCCTGAGTAACCTCCAGCGTGCCCAGATATTTACCGGCTTTATCCCGCACCGGGAAATAGCGGATATATATCTTACGCCCGTTCAGGTCAATCCAGAATTCAGCCACCTCTCTCCTGCCAGCCTTGAGGTCACTGATAACCTGTTCCACTTTAGCCAGGCTTTTTTGCGGGTGGCAGTTTTGTACCTTCTTTCCAATCACCGCCGGAGTCCGCTTAAATATCCTTTTATCACCCTTACTGTAATAGCGTAACGTATCAGTATCATCAATAAATGACATCTCTAGCGGCAAAGCATCAATAATATTCTCCAGAATCTCCGTGGAAAATTGTTCTAACATCGCTCACTCCTCCTCTTCAAATTTTGATGCTGATATTAGCATTATTTAGAATGATAGTCCAATCAATAGAAAGAAGGTTTAAAATAATTGATGGCATGAGGCAATACCTCGCATAACTACTTGTTTTCTGCTTGAGTAATTACTATAATAAACCCAATCTATAAAGAGAGGTTTTTAATGACATCATATGCATATTTCCAAAAAAAGTTTATTCCTCTGTCTGAAGCTAAGATAGGGGTTATGACCCATTGCCTGCATTATGGTACGGCTCTCTTCGAGGGCATCAGAGGCAATTGGAACGATGAAAAAAAACAGACTTATATCTTCCGCATGAAAGAACATTATCAGCGCCTGCAAGATGGCTGCCGGGTACTAAAGATTGATCTGCCATATACTATTGATGAACTATGTCAGATAACAATCGAACTAACCCGGAAGAGTGGTTTTCAAGAAGATATTTATATCCGCCCGCTAGCTTATAAAAGTACTGAGGCTTTAGGAGTCCGCTTGCACAACCTGGAAAGCGATTTTCTGGCATTTGTTATTCCCTGGGGACCTTACCTGGATGTTGATATGGCTAAATGCGGAGTTTCTTCCTGGCACCGCCCCCCAGACAATGTGATTCCACCACAAATCAAGGCAGCGGGACTTTATATCAATAATGCCCTGGCTAAAACGGAAGCAATTGATAATGGCTATCATGAAGCAATTATGTTATCCCCGGATGGTTGTGTTTCTGAAGGAACCGGAGAAAATATCTTTCTAGTTATAGGCGGAAAGCTAGTTACCCCGGCTAATTATAACAATATTTTAATGGGGATAACCCGCAACACTGTTATTGAACTAGCTAAAAATGATCTGGGAATTGAAACAGTAGAAAGATCTGTTTCCCGTGGTGAACTCTACATTGCCGAGGAATGCTTTTTGACTGGCACCGCTGCTCATATAACACCCATAGCCGAAATAGACCACCGCCAGATAGCAAACGGTAAAATTGGTGAGATAACAAAGAAGATACAAAAAATTTACTTTGACGTAATACGGGGTAAAAACGCTAAATACATGGATTGGTGTACGCCAGTCTATAAATAAAAGATAGATTTCAATAACGGAGGCAACCGCCATGATAATCATGAAAGAGGTTATCGCAATTGTTATTGGATATCTACTGGGATCAATCCCCGCCGCCTACATTAGCACGCGCCTGGCAACGGGTAAAGATATCCGCCAGCTGGGAGGCGGCAACGTTGGCGGACTAAATACTTTTCGCGAGGTTGGATTATGGCCGGCTGTAATTGTCGGTATTACTGATGTCAGCAAGGGAGCCGCAGCAGCAGCAATCGCTTACTGGCTATTAGACCTACCCCCTCTGGCTGTAATGCTGACAGGTTTAGCCACAGTAGTTGGCCATAACTGGATGCTGTGGCTGAAATTTAGCGGAGGCAAGGGAATGGGAACCACCATTGGCGTACTGGCTGTTTTATTCCCGGTTTATGGCTATTGGATAGGACTAATATTTATCTTCGCCGCTATCATAATACCTTATATCATCACCCGTAATATTGCTATAGCTATGGGTATTGCTTTATTTTGCTTACCTTTTATTACTTGGCTGGGTATGAACTCTGTCAGTGGTAGTATCATGGCCTTTCTCCTGGCACTGATAATAGGGGTTAAATTTTTCCCCACAGCTAAGGATTCTTGGTCTAAGGCAGAAAGTAAAAAGGACGATTTTTTCTTTGACAACTGGCGGAGAGACAGATAGGTTATTTATTTCTCAACGGTACCTACCTGTAATGACTTTAATAAGCAAATAACCTGACAACTTTCTTCCAGAGTAGTGGTACAGTTATAAGCATCATCAAGTAATTGACCAATCGCAAAGCTACCATGACTGTGTACCATAACAATTCGGCACTGTTTCAATGGTTGAGCAATTACATCATCCAGCCCTCCTGGTTTTACATCCATATGCCAGCCAAGAACTGGAACTTTACCAATTATAGCAAGCCCTTCGGCACAATTAGGCACAATTTCAGTTTCAGTTAGTGATAAGGCAACAGCATGTGGAGGATGGGCATGAATAACAGCTAACGCTGGAGTCTCCCGATAAATTGCACGATGAACAGCTAATTCCACTGAGGCTAGCGGGGTAGCCCGATTATTTTTATTTAACCCGGTCTCTATTAAATCATGTTCCTGTAAAGAACCGAGCATACTGCCGCGGCGAGTGATGATTATACGCTCCCCCAATCTAATACTCAGACTCCCGCCGTGAGACGGTACTAACCCTCTAGCACAAAGATCGGATCCTATAGTTTGGAATTGGGATAAAAACATATTATACCCTTAGTAACTAATTTCTATTATGGCATATAACCATGCTAATAATTTATACTCATTTATAATAAAAATCAAACGACTACGTCAATTGCCTGATAACTGCTATTACCTTACCTTGAATTTCAACATTTTCTGGATCAACGTATATAGGTTGCATCTGACTATTTGCCGGCTGAAGCCGGATATAATCCGGTTCAATGTACACTTTTTTCAATGTGGCTTCCCGTTCCGCCTTAAGCCATATTGCTGCCATCTCGCCATTATCCACCACATTAACATACTGCATTAATACGATATCTCCATCATTAATCAAAGCATCCACCATTGATAAACCCTTGACCTTCAAAGCATAGATTCCTTCTCTATTTTGAATCAACCCTTCGCTTACTTCAAGAGTTTCTGCGGAGATAGTACTATCCCAAGTATCAGGAGTGGGCACCGGTATTGGCTCACCAGCCGCTATTTGTCCGATAATTGGTATTTGATTAAGATTTGCCAAGTCAGGATTATGTGATAATAATTCAATGCCACGCGATATTTCACGATGGCGACGAATATATCCCTTCTTTTCTAATATATTCAGATTATAATCGGCAACAGAAGTCGAGCTAATACCACAACCACTCACAATATCCCTAATTGTAGGCGGATACCCACTGTCAACTAGAAATTGACGAATAAAATTAATAATACACTGCTGTTTCGACAATACAGTTTTCATATATTACCTTGCAAAGAACATCTGTTCTATTTTGAAGCAGAAATCCCTTATTGTCAATATACTGCTGTATATTAATAATTAATTAGCATGCACATGATCAATTTATGAAGCACAAACTCAAATTTAAGATACTTTCTGTACTTGTGCTGTATTTAGCTTCTTCATTAACCGGGATTTTCGGCGAGCGGCATTATTAGCGTGAATTATTCCCTTTTGAGCAGCGCCATCCAGAGAACTAATAGCAATCTTTGCCGCTTCCTGAGCTAACTCAAGATCTCCTGAGAAGATAAGTCTTTCTGCTTTCGCAATATTTGTCTTACATAAGCTCTGTGCAGATTTATTCCTCAGATGCCTTTTTTCGATAACTCGCACCTGCTTTTTCGCTGATTTAGTATTTGGCAATATTTTCCTCCTAAGTGATTTTCATACTTTTATTATTAAGTTACTATAACTAAGTGGCTAATTTCATAGTTGCCTCATCCCCTATTCTGGTAATACTAAGCACTCCTTGAACTCTCTCAATTTTTCCAAAAAGCTTGCTTAGTTGACTTAAACCCCCAATCCCTAAAGTAAGAGATATGGATGTAGTATGGTCATTATGATTAACAACGTTCATTGTCGAAATATTAACCTTTTCTCCGGCCACAATAGAGGTAATATCGCTCACTAATCCAACTCTATCCCAAGACTCTACTCTAACATTGACTGGATAGAGTGAATCAGTATGCGTCCATTCCACTGGTATCAGTCTCTCTTTTTCATCCTCTTCAATCACATTAATACAATCTTGACGATGTACGGTTACCCCCCGGCTACGGGTAACAAACCCTATAATACTATCTCCGGGTACCGGATGGCAACACTGAGCTAACTGGGTAAGCATATTGCTAACACCTAACACCTTAATTGCTGAGACCGATCTTTTAGGGAATATCACAGCAGGCACACTTTTAGTTTGTTCCTGCTGTCCAGATAGCTTTAAGGCAATTTGATGAACGGGAACACTTCCACTACCAATTGCTAATAAAAAGTCTTCCAGATTATCATATTTGAACAGTTTTAATAAACTATCCCGTTCACTTAATTTTATCCCCAGTTGCTTTATCTCTTTCTCTAAGATCCCCCGGCCGCGTTCAATATTTACTGTTCGTTCCTGCCTCCTAAACCACTGCCGTATCTTTTCCTTTGCATGGGATGTTCGGATATAACCCAAGTGAGGATTCAACCAATCCAAGCTCGGACTCTTATTCTCCTTAGCCACCTTAATTTCAACTATATCGCCATTCTCCAGTTGATAATTAAGTGGCATTAACCTGCCATTAACCTTAGCCCCCACGCAGCGATGTCCCAAGTCAGTATGTATTCGATAAGCAAGGTCAAGCGGGGTAGCGCCCTTAGGCAAATCCTTAATTTCTCCTCTAGGTGTGTAAACAAAAACCTGATCAATAAATACATCAGTTTTAACTGACTCCAGAAATTCTTCAGCCCCGCTGAATTCCCGGTGCCATTCAATTAACTGGCGCAGCCATGCTATTCTCTCCTCAAAACGTATATCCTGCGTTTCCCCCTCTTTGTAGCGCCAGTGTGCAGCTACTCCATACTCAGCAATATGATGCATATGACGAGTACGAATCTGCACTTCAAGGGGAGTTGTACCGAGACACATTACCACCGTATGCAGAGATTGATATCCATTCTGTTTCGGGTTAGCTATAAAATCATCAAACTCGTCAGGCAAAGGACGCCATAAGCTATGGACTATACCTACGGCACTATAACAATCAGGTATGGTATCAACTAATACTCGAAGAGCAAGTATATCATATATATCATCGAAATCCTTACCAATATCAGAGTATTTCTCCATTTTATTATATACACTATAGATATGTTTTGGTCTGCCTGACATCTCCACTCTTAGATTAACTTTCTCAAATTCCTTACTTAATATCTGCATTGCGGTCGTTATGAATTTCTCTCGCTGAATACGCCGGGTAGCAACCAAGCTGGCAACCCGGCGGTACTGAACCGGGTTCAGATAACGAAAAGATAGATCTTCTAACTGCCATTTTAACTCCCATATCCCCAACCGGTGAGCCAGAGGAGCATATATTTCTAGCGTTTCCTGAGCAATGCTTCGCCGCTTTTCTGCAGGTAAAGCACCCAAGGTACGCATATTGTGCAATCTATCAGCTATTTTGATGAAAACAACACGAAGATCCTCCGCCATTGCCATCAGCATCTTTCTCAGATTTTCTGCCTCAGTCCTCTGGGATACTGCCTCTACCGGAGTCTGTAAGGATATCTTCCCCAATTTGGTGACCCCATCAACCAGCTTAGCTATCTCTGCACCAAACTTAGTTTCAATCTCTGAAATAGGAATTCCGCAGTTCTCAGTAATATCATGCAGCAAAGCAGCTGCCAGTGAACTAGCATCAAGCTGAAGTTCAACCAGAGTCAAGGCAGCTTGCAATGGATGCTCTATAAAAGGCTCACCTGACTTACGCAATTCTCCAGCATGTGCCTTTAAGGCAAAATTATAGGCATCTTCAAGTATAGCCATCTTATCAGGAGGAAGATACTGCTGAGCCTTTTCTTTAAGTTTTTTATAATTCATTCTACTATGAATCTCAAGACTATATGTTAAGTATAACTCAATAGAATTACTTGTGCAAAATTAAGCATTTACCTTTACAAATCTTCGGTTAATACTGTATTCTAGGCTAGGATACAGATAATAATAAAGGTAAAAAAAATTGCATAAGGCACCACGCGGAACATTAGATATTCTACCAGAAGAGCAAGCATACTGGCGCTATATTAAGCAAAAAATAATCCATGCCTGTCAACTTTATGGATATGAGCGCATTGATACTCCTGCTTTCGAAGACACGAGTCTTTTCAACCGCAGTGTAGGAGAAGGAACAGACATTGTAGAAAAAGAAATGTACACCTTTGAGGATAAAGGCAAGAATAAAATTACACTAACTCCGGAAGGCACAGCTTCGATATGCCGGGCTTACCTGGAGCACGGTTTTCATAATCTACCACAACCAGTAAAACTCTATTACATTACTTCTATTTTCAGATATGAAAGACCCCAAGCAGGCAGATACCGGCAGCATCATCAATTTGGTTATGAAGCTATCGGTGATGATGACCCTGCCCTTGATGCCGAAGTAATTGATATGGCATGGCAATTTTTAAAATCGCTAAATCTTGATCACTTGTCACTCCAGCTAAATAGCATTGGCTGTAAAAAATGCCGGCCATTATATCTATCTGCTCTAAAAGATTACTATATGAGTAATAATCAAAACCTATGCCCGGATTGTAAAAACAGACTGGAGAGAAACACACTACGTTTGCTTGATTGTAAAAACCCCCAATGCCAGCAAACAGCTAATGCTGCCCCAAAGAGCAGTCAATATCTTTGCCCGCAATGTGATGACCACTTTAAGCAACTACAGAGATACCTGACAATACTGGACCTCTCTTTTGTAGTAAATCACCGCCTGGTTCGAGGTTTAGACTACTATACTAAAACAGTATTTGAAATTCAGCCCGAAACGGAGGGCGCCCAGAGCACCCTTGGCGGGGGCGGGCGATATGATGATCTTATTGCAGAACTTGGTGGCAAACCTACTCCAGCGATTGGTTTTGCTACCGGGATAGAACGGATAATACTTAACCTGAAGAAACAGAATGTCTCTGTACCCCCCTTACCCAAACCACAGGTTTTTATAGCACATATTGGTAACGAAGCCAGAGATTTTTCCATAAAAATAGCAGCCATACTCAGAAGAAACGGCATTGCCGTAATAGTAGCTGGCGGCAGTAGAAGCTTGAAAGCCCAGTTAAGGCAGGCAAATAACTTTGGCAGCCATCATGTAATTATTATTGGAGAACAAGAAGTTAAAACAGACACAGTTATACTGCGCAGTATGACTACAGCCCAGCAAAGAACAATCCCAATTAACGAACTTCCAGCATTACTACAGTAACCAACTTACACAGCTTCACTTCATAGCTAGTTTGTGCTATAATAATAGGGATGAGTGTGTTATCAAAACTGCACATTACTTATAATCAAGCTATCCTGCCTATTTTGCCTAAAAGGCGCATCAAATACGTTAGTATTATGTGTAATAACCTCATAATGCATTCTATGCTTGCCACCAAAAAAGTATTGGAGTAAGGATTAGTTATGACAGAGGAAATATCAACCTCAACTGAACAATCAGCTAATAACTATACCGCTAAAGATATCCACGTGCTGGGAGGACGGGAAGCAGTTCGCCGCCGGCCAGGTATGTATATTGGCAGTACCGACCAGCGTGGATTACACCATCTGGTTTATGAAATCGCCTACAACAGTATCGATGAAGCAATGGCTGGCTACTGTGATAAAATTACAATAACCATCCAGAAAGATGGCGCTGTTTGTGTCGAGGACAATGGGAGAGGTATTCCGGTAGAGATTCACCCGGCTACCAATTTGACAGCTCTGGAAACAGTAATGACCACACTTCATGCAGGAGCAAAATTTGGTGGCCGTACCTACCAGGTATCCGGCGGCTTGCACGGCGTAGGCTCTTCGGTTGTCAACGCTCTTTCAACCTGGCTTAGAGTTCAAGTTAAACGTGACGGCAAAATACATCAGCAAGAATATAATAAAGGCATACCCTTAGAGCCGGTTAAAGTAGTCGGTGACACTAATGATACAGGCACTACTATCTCTTTCATCGCTGATGAAGAGATCTTCGGTCCGATAAAATATGATTTTAACATTTTATGCGAACGTGTAAGAGAGATGGCCTACCTGAACAAGGGAATCGAAATATGCTTTAAGGATAACATAAGCGATACCGAAAAGACCTTTTATTTTGAGGGTGGAATTACCGGTTTCGTTAGCCACCTGAACCGCAACCGGGTAGTACGCCATCGTCAGCCTATTTATATCTATAAAACAACGGATAGTACCATTGTCGAAGTCGCACTCCAGTATAATGAAAGTTATTCTGAATCTACATTCAGCTTCGCTAACTGCGTTAATACCATGGATGGAGGCTCCCATCTTACCGGCTTCCGTACAGCGCTGACTCGTGCTTTTAATGATTATGCCCATAAAAATAAACTCCTCAAGGAGGACGAGCCTAACCTGACCGGTGAGGACGTTAGAGAAGGGCTCTCCGCCATTATTAGCGTTAAGCTTGCTGAGCCACAATTTGAGGGACAAACTAAAGGCAAGCTAGGTAACCAAGAAATTAAAGGTATCGTAGAAAGCATCGTAAATGAGGGGCTAACCCTCTATCTGGAGGAACATCCTGATGATGCTAAAAGAATTCTGGATAAGTGCATAACTGCCGCTAAGGGCAGGGAAGCGGCCAGAAAAGCCCGCGATTTAATTATCCGAAAAAATAGTCTTGATACAAGCACATTACCTGGTAAACTAGCTGACTGCTCAGAAAAAGATCCTTCTCATTGTGAAATATACTTGGTGGAGGGTGATTCAGCCGGTGGCTCAGCTAAACAAGGGCGTAACCGCCGTTTCCAAGCTATACTGCCCCTGCGAGGCAAAATCCTAAATGTAGAAAAAGCCCCACTGGATAAAATGCTAGCTCACGAAGAAATACGTACCATCATTACTGCTCTGGGAACCAATATAGACGATGATTTAGACCTATTAAAGCTACGCTATCACCGGGTTATACTGATGACTGATGCTGATGTTGACGGTGCTCACATCCGTACATTACTGCTTACCTTTTTCTTCCGCCACATGGTAGATTTAATTAACCACGGACACCTTTTCATCGCCCAGCCACCCCTTTATCGCATAAAAGCAAGCAGATCTCAGCACTGGGTTTACTCTGAACAGGAAAAAGACGAGGTGCTACGTGACCTCAAAGGATCTAAAAAAGTTGGGATTCAGCGTTATAAAGGTCTGGGAGAAATGAGTGCCGAGCAATTATGGGAAACCACTATGAACCCGGCAACCCGTACCTTATTAAGGGTAGATCTAGATGATGCAGCCAGAACTGACCTCACCTTTAATACTCTTATGGGAGGGGAAGTCCCTCCTCGTAAAGCCTTTATCCAAGCTCATGCCAAAAACGTACGAAATCTGGATATTTAGGCATAACAGTGAACCTCTTATGTTATGCCTTTAACTTTTTTACCATAAGTGCAATATTTTTGCCAAAATTCCAGACGGTTCTGAGTCCTTCTTCATCCTCTTCAACATCTCCCTTCTCACGGCCAAAGGCAATGTTCCAATATGTTGAACCAGGCATATAGAAGCCCAGAACATGATACCAGTACATAATTTGGGCAAAAGTAAAATTCTGTCCCGCCCGGCGAGCCACCACCAATGGACCACCCACCTTGCCAGCAAGCACCCTTTTAGGCAAAGCAATGTAACCAGCCCGGTCCATAAAAGCCTTTAGTTGCGCTGTAACCGAACCAAAATATACCGGCGAAGCCAGTATAACAGCTTCAGCTTCTTTCATTTTAGTATATATAGGAAACAGGTCATCATTTATCGGACAGCGCTCTTCCTGACGGCAGACCATACAGGCATTACAGGGATGAATGTCTAATCCGGCTAAACGTATAATTTCCGTTTCTAATCCTTCAGATTCTATTGCTTTTAAAGTATGCCTACTTAGAATTTCTGTATTGCCTCCCTCTCTAGGACTACCGATTATAGCAACAGCTTTCAAGTTTAACCTCCCTTTAGGCTATACAGCTTATATTTTTTAATATATTCATCAACTAACACGGGTACAAGATCATTAATAGGTAGTCCCCGGGTAAGACGATCCCTAATTAATGAGGCACTAATATCTATCTCTGGTTTATCAAGCATGATCACTTTTTGTGATAGCCCTGGAATAATTGCCTCCAGAGATTGTAGGTCTGGCCGCAGATACCCTGGTCTAGGAACCACTACCAGATGACACTGCGCAATTAACTGACCCGGATGCTTCCACTGAGGCAGTTGCGTCAAATTATCCCAGCCCAGAATAAAAAATAGCTCATCTTCCGTCTTTAATTGAGATTTAAGTTCCGCAATAGTATCAATTGTATAAGTAGGACCAGATCGCTCTATCTCCAGTGTACATAAACTGTAATCAGGTTTATCAGCAATGGCAAGGCGCACCATCTCTACCCGATGCTGTGCCGGTGAAATATTATTATTTGCCTTTAACCAAGGTTGACCTGCCGGCACAAAAAGTACCTTCGTCAGATTTAGTCTAGCCTTTACCTCTTCCACCAGCATTATATGTCCACTATGAATGGGATCAAATGTCCCTCCCATTACACCGATATTCATGCCATCACCAATCCCATTCTATA
>JAQTVP010000150.1 GCA_028707015.1 Dehalococcoidales bacterium
TAAAGGCTGCATGGTAAGAGATACTGTTATTAGTAACACCCCTTAGGGGGAGTTAATTATTTTTTAGGGCTGAACTTAAAACGTTTCAGCCTTTTTTGTTTGCTTCCGATTCCGGAATTTATGCTAGAATATGCGTATTGATTCGATTTAGTAATCAAAAACGAAGGAGAGATTTTATGATAGTATCTTATGGATACAAAAAGTTCTGTTTAATTTTTTTAATGAATATACTAGTTTTATCTTTAGCAGGATGTTCAACATATTCAAAGAGTGTCGTCAAAAAAAGTCAGCTTAAAGGATACCCGATTGATAACGATGTTTTTACTACGGCCCAGAGGACAGTTGTGCCTAGTCCAAAACCAAAGGCTGCGATTAATCTTGATGAGATTTCAGGATATAGCCAATACGGCTATGGAAACTGGGAGATTGGCGAACCTCTTGAAGTCGTAACGCGTACCGATATCATGCCGGCACTTTATGACAGAAGAGCGGTCACTAAAAAAGCAAAGCTTTTGAATTTTTTTACTATAACTGACATCCATATAACTGACAAAGAATCTCCTAATCAGTTGATTTATCTTCAACGCCTGCATCCAACATCGCCATTTGGTGTTTCGTTATATTCAGGTATCATGTTGTCTACCACTCAAGTTCTTGACGCAGCCGTCCAGACTATAAATACCCTTAATAAAAAAGATCCGTTTGATTTCGGCATTTCTCTGGGGGACACCTGCAATAGTACGCAGTACAACGAGCTAAGGTGGTATATAGATGTTCTTGATGGTAAGGCCATTACCCCAAGCTCCGGGGCTCATCTCGGAGCCGACACCATCGATTATCAGAAGCCTTACAAGGCAGCTGGACTTGATAAGGCAATTCCTTGGTATCAGGTTCTTGGTAACCACGATCATTTCTTTATTGGTTCATTTCCTGTGGATAATGGTCCTAGAAAGGACCTTCGACAATCTTACATAAGCGACACTGTTTTCGCTATTGGAGATCCCCTCGCTAATCCTGCAAATATAACCAAATCTGATTATTATATGGGCATACTCGATGGCTCAACTCCTTATGGTGACATCAAATATGCAGGGCCTGTTACAGACTTTAAGAGTCCTCCAAAGATTGTAGCTGATCCGAACCGCCGTTCACTTAAGAGGGATGAGTGGATGAAAGAGTTCTTTAAAACATCGACAAGTCCGGTCGGTCACGGTTTCAACTTAACCAACGCCAACAAGGGTTTTGCCTGTTATAGCTTTGTGCCGAAGTCGAATATACCGATTAAGGTTATTGTCTTGGATGATACCCAGAGGGAAGACGACGGTTCTGCCGATATCCATGGACATGGTTTTCTTGACCAGGCGCGTTGGGATTGGCTTAAAAAAGAACATGCGGATGGTGATGCTACCGGGCAACTTATGATCATCGCTGCGCACGTACCGATAGGCGTTGAACCAACTTCTCCTAACTCCGAGATGGGTTGGTGGACAGATCCTAAAAATGCCGTGACCCTGCCGGATCTGATTGCTGAACTTCAAAACCATCCGAATCTGATTATGTGGATTTCGGGGCATCGTCATTTAAATACCGTTAAAGCGTTTATATCGCCTGATCCGCTTAATGCTCCCGAAAAAGGCTTTTGGCATGTTGAGACTTCATCGTTAAGAGATTTCCCGCAACAGTTCCGCATTTTCCAGATCTACCTTAACAGCGATAACACAGTTTCAATTTTTATCACTAACGTTGATCCGGCAGTTAAAGATGGAACACCTGCTGCGACATCGCGTAAATATGCAATTGCGGCAGTGCAGATAGTTGGTGCCGATATATATAATTATAATCCAACTAATGACTCAAGCATAAAGCCAATGCCCAATGGTTCGTACAATGCAGAGCTTATCAAGCAATTGAGCCCTGCGATGCAGGCGAAGATGCAAAAGCTTGGCGCAGCTTTTACTGTCGATCCGCTGCCTTCCTGGAATAACACCGTATCCAAGAAAACTATTATCGCTTTTGTTGAGGATGTGACGAAACCCGGTTCGCAGAATTTCGTACCGGTTCAGGAACGTATTGCTACCTTTGATAACGACGGCACACTTTGGGCGGAGCAACCGGTATATTTTCAGTACTACTTTGCCTTTGAGCGTGTCAAAGCACTCGCGTCGCAGCATCCGGAGTGGATAAACCAGGAGCCTTTCGCCTCCGTGCTCAAAGGCGACCTGAACTCTGCGCTAGCCGGCGGTGATCATGCACTTATGGCAATGTTTATGGCTACGCAGTCAGGAATGACTACCGATCAATTTGAAAAATCTGTTAAGGACTGGATCTCTACCGCAAGACATCCTAAAACCAAGCGGTTATATACAGAGATGGTATACCAGCCTATGCTTGAACTGCTTGTTTACTTACGCGCGAACGGATTCAAAACCTATATTGTCTCCGGCGGTAGCGTTGAGTTTATGCGTCCATGGTCGGAAAGGGTCTATGGTATACCACCTGAACAAGTCATTGGAACCAGCAACAAAGTGAAGTTTGAACTTCGAAATGGTATGCCGGTGCTCGTGGGGACTTCGGAGTTTAGCTTCGTCGATGATAGAGAAGGTAAACCCGTAGGTATCGAGTCTTATATCGGCCGTCGACCGATTGCTTCGTTCGGAAATTCCGATGGGGACCTACAAATGATGCAATGGACTGCTGCTGGCAGCAAAGCCCGTTTTTGTCTTTATGTACGCCATACCGATGCCCAGCGTGAGTGGGCTTATGACCGTCAGTCGGCCATCGGCCGCTTCGACAAAGCTCTGGACGAAGCCTTGGCTAAAGGCTGGACAATTGTAGACATGAAGAACGACTGGAAGATTATCTACCCGGGTGATAAGCAAAACTTGTAATCTGCCAAAATCATATCTATAATAATGGCTGCATGGTTAGAGATACTGTTATTAGTAACACCCATGCGGGGAGTTAATTTTATTAACTATTTGCAACAAAATAGTTGCAGAAGCGAATTGTTTGTGTTAAGGTATTTTTAATAAAGGTGATGAAGTTCACCAAAACCGCTTACGAAATTGTAAGCCGATAACTTCTACTTATAATGGGTAGAAGTTTTTTGTTTTTAGGAGGAATAATGTCAAAGTTTATTCTTTTGGCAATTGGGGGAATAACAGGAACAATTGCTAGGTATCTTTTGGGAGGCTTTATCTACGAAGTTCTAGGAACTAGTTTCCCCTATGGAACTTTAGTAGTTAACCTTTTAGGATGTTTTATTGTTGGTTTTCTAGCTGCGCTTATGGAAAGCAAATTTATGCTTAGCCCCAATCTAAGATTATTACTAATGATTGGTTTTTGTGGAGCGTTTACGACATTCTCTACCTTTATATTTGAAACTTCAAATCTAATCAGGGGCGGGGAAACATCAAAGGCATTTGTGAATGTAATTTTAAGTGTTATAATTGGTTTTGTAGTATTTAGAATCGGCGTTTTCTTAGGTGATATTTTATAATTTATGAAAAGGAGATAATATGAAAATTCCAGCAGATGGAAAACTTTTGAGGATTTTTATTGGTGAAGCTGATAAGTGGAATGGTAAGCCGCTATATGAAGAAATAGTTCTTCTTGCTAAAAAGAATTCAATGGCAGGAGCAACCGCTATAAAAGGTTTTATGGGATTTGGTTGTAAAAGCCATATGCATACGACAAAATTGTTGAGATTATCAGAAGATTTGCCCATTATAATTGAAATAGTGGACAGTGAAGATAAAATTAATAAATTCTTGCCTTTTCTTGATGAAATGGTAAAGGAAGGGCTGATTACTATTGAAAAAGCAAATGTTGTTATGTATAGGGCTTAACGTAGAGTGACCAATGTCCGCCTATATAGGGGTGGACAAGCCTTATCTATCTCTACTATAACGAATTACGCCAATTTATCTCTGATAAAAGCGGACAAAATGGACAAATCTTTGTATTAACCCTTATCTCAGAATTCCCTAAATTCCTTGCAATTGGCCAAAATCATACCTATAATAAGGACTGCATGGTTAGAGATATTGTTATTAGTAACACCCATGCGGGGAGTTTGACTTCTTAACCCTCTGCGATATAATATATTGCAGAGGGTTAGTTC
>JAQTVP010000151.1 GCA_028707015.1 Dehalococcoidales bacterium
GGTCTTTCTTACGAAGTTGGTCTATTCATTGGTGTGGCCATAATCGGAGTTTATACAGTATCTGGAGGGCAAAGAGGTATACTATGGACTAATGTTATCCAGGGAACACTGATGATAATTGCCGCATTGGGCGGATTTTTCTTTGCTTGGACTATGATCGGAGGGCCGGGTCCGGTCTATGAGGGGATGAAGAGTATTGATCCCAAACTGGTAACATTTATTGGAAAACTTCCGCTTGGTTGGTGGATTTCGTATATTATAGTAGCAATATTTGGGGCAACAGCTCGAATGGCATTTCTTCCTCGATTTTTTATGATAAAGGATATGAGTGGACTAAAGTGGGCTCCTGTTTTTTCTCCAATCTTTACGGTGGCTATGGGTGTTCTTACTTGGAGTATTCCTTTTGTTTATCTGACTTTACAGGCACAGGGGCAAGCGCCGGTACTTGTGAATTCCGATGAATGTATGCCAACATTTTTAATGATGTTTGCTCCAAAATTACTTGCCGGTTTACTGATGGCGGGTGCCTTAGCGGCTACAATGTCTACAGCAGCTGTTTACATGAATATTGGTGCAGCCACTCTGGTAAGTGATATCGGAATTAAACGGATGGGATTAAAGTTTAAAAATGAAGTAGCAGCAGCAAGATGGGCTACTATTCTTTTTACCGTTGTGGCAGTTGTACTTGGGTTGACTGCTAGGGAACTGGTTATGATGATGGGGGTTGCTGCGGTTGGAATTTGGGGTGCAACCGTAGGGGCGGTACTTTTCTTCGGTTTGTTCTGGAAAGGAACCACCGCGAAAGGTGCCATGGCAGGAGGGGTAGTGGGAATGATATTTTCAGTTGGGTTGCAGGTACTGAGGATGTATGATCTTTATCAGTTGCCTTATGGTATTATACCTGCGGCTCCGGGTGTTATACTTGCATTTTTAACAACATATGTTGTTTCTCTGTATACTGCAAAAACACCAATGGATAAATTAATGGAGAAGGTCGTTGAAATGCCATTGGTATCTCTGGGGAAATAAAATAGCATTAGTACTTTACTTATTAAGTATATTATGAGTAAATCTGATCATAGCTAGCATGGCTAGCACAAAATAACGTTCCAAATTAATTAAGGAGGAAATTATGGATATTATTGAGGCAATACGGACGAGGCGGAGTATGCGTTCTTTTAAGCCTGATCCGGTTCCAAGGAAGGTTCTGGAAGAACTGCTGGATATATCCCGCTGGGCACCCTCCGGAGGGAATGCTCAACCTTGGTATTTTTCTGTTTTGGGAGGTAAACTGCTCGACGAAATTAAAGCAAAACTAGAGGTAAAGGTAGATACTTCATATGATGGAACTGGTTTTACAGATACTCATCCTGAATTACCTCGCCTTTCTACTTCTTATCCTGAAGCACTTATGCCCCGTGTGCAAAGCCTGAGGGGTCCTATGTATGGTTCAGTATAGGAGCCGAACGATACAGAAGAAGTAAAAGAAAAAAAATTATATGAGTACCGAAAAAAATGTCAGCGTTTCTTTGATGCTCCTAATGCAATTATTGTTTATAGCGAAGACCCTAACACAAGTGCTCTGGCAAGTGTCGGCATGATTGTCCAATCCTTTTGTCTTGCTGCCATGGAATATGGATTAGGTACTTGTATTATGGGATTAACCATATTATGGCCTGAGATAATTAGAGACATAGTAGCTACTCCTAAAGGAAAATATATAGCAACGACAATAGCTGTTGGTTATCCTGAATTTGATGCGCCTATTAATAATTTTGAACGTCCACGTGAGGCATTGGAAAATTTAGTGGAGTGGCACTTAGATTAAAATGTTTAATCTGCTTCTTACCTTGCTTGTTTGAGATAAATGAGCTGGTTATCGCTGTTCATTTAGCGGTCCCAGCTCATTTTTGTTATATGGTTAATTAACATAAAGTATAATTAAGCAGTTTATTGTAGATTAACCTTAAATAACTACGAAAGCTCCTCTTCAAATATTTAGTATTTAGCGATTCAGGCTAGTCCTTCCTTTTTGATACATATTCCAATATGAAAAAAGAAAAGTTTAGTATGGCGTATAAATGGATAGTTGTTATGGTTGTAGCAACTGGAACCATTATGACTACTATGGATGTTGGCATTATTCGTATTGCATTACCCCATTTGAGTGATGTCTTTCAAGTAGATCCCAATACTATTCTTTGGTTAACGCTGGTATATTTACTGATAGGTACCGGTCTTATGCTTTCCTTTGGGCAGATTGGTGATACTTTTGGCAGAAAAAAGTTATATACCGCAGGTTTAATCATCTTTAGTGTGGGTCTAGGGCTTTCTGCTCTTGCTCAGAATTTTACTCAACTGATGATTTTCCGTGTATTCCAATCGGTTGGAGCTGCAATGATTCTTGCTAATGGTAATGCCATTATTACAGCTTCTTTTCCAGCAGAAGAACGGGGTAAAGCGTTGGGTGTAATTGGCGCCGTAGTTGGTACTGGCTTGCTTGCTGGTCCGGCACTCGGCGGGATTCTTATTGATATATTTGACTGGCGTGCCATTTTTTATCTCAGGTTGCCTATAGGTATCATTGGTGCAATCATGGCATGGATTTTAATTAAGGAAACTCCAGTTCCCAAAAACAGCATTAAATTTGATTTTATTGGGGCAGTAACCATATTTATTACCATGGCTTGTTTACTTCTGTTTGTAAATCAAGGGCAGAGTTTAGGTTGGACCTCCCCATTTGTTATTATTCTGGGATTAGTATGCGTAATTTCCTTTATTATATTTATATTTGTTGAAAAAAGAGTATCTAGGCCAGTTGTTGATTTGACACTATTCAGGATTAGGCTTTTACGGGTTGCCAGTGCCAGTCATATAATAAATTTCATCGGGAGTGCCAGTTCGAATTTCTTGTTACCGTTCTTTCTTATACAGGGATTGAATCTTTCTAGCTCTAAATCGGGGCTAATATTGGTTACCATTCCGGCAGTATTCATAATAATCGCGCCTCTAGCGGGGAGACTATCTGATAAAATAGGTACCCGATTCTTGTGTACCTTTGGATTAACCCTCACTTCATTCGGGGTTTTCCTATTGATGGGTATGGGTGATGATGTTTCCACTATTAATATAATATGGCGTCTTTTTATTTTGGGTATTGGTATGGCATTGTTTGATTCGCCAAATTCCAGCGCCATAATGGGATCTGTACCTTTAGAAAGATTGGGTACTGCTTCGGCTATGGTGGCTACGTTAAGGCAAGTAGGCATGTCAGTAGGAACTGCAGTAGCCGGTACTATTTTTACCGCAAGCAGCCTTTCTTACGCTGATCAGCTGAATTCGCAGGGATTAGCTGGGGAGGTGGTAAAAATGCTATCCACTGTTCATGGGTTTCATAGTGCAGTTATTGCAACCTTGATTTTTCCTATTATGGCAGCGGTTATTTCTATCTTTAGAGATAGCAAGACCAAACAGGGTGTGCTGGACTGAGTCGGTACATGTTATCTAATTTTTAGATAACATATTCAGGTGGGCTGTTGCTATCCAAAATTCTTTTACCAAATGTAATTGACACGTGGTTTGCTCTATACAGATGTTACCAGGTTAATATGGATATTTACCATAACTTCTGCAAACAATATAATAGAGGGTTTTTGGTAGTAATAAACCTGCTTGGTATGATTCTTATTTATATTAATGATGTTATTTCTAGCTGCCTTTTTATCCTTCTAATTAGCCATTACTTTGTATAGCTGTTTTACTAAATAACCATGTTAAATGATACTTAATAAAGTTTAGTTTTCCCCTCTTTTACTTAGATTAGCTGTAAGAGCCTTTGGAATTAATTAGTATTCCTACATTGTTGATACTCCTTTCGAGCACATAATAGTAAAAAAGCCAAAAGTAAAATTATTCTTTCGGAGAATATTATCCCTTCCTTTGATGTGATAGCATCTCCAAAACTTTTAATTATATGAATATATCATTAGTCTACTCTGCTTTATTATGCGGAATTCATTTTGTTAGATAAGAGTTCCATTTGGCTCTGCAGAAAGGGAGGTGGATGATATGTAATAATAGTAATCCTGCAGTAAGAATCAGAATTAAAAAAGA
>JAQTVP010000011.1 GCA_028707015.1 Dehalococcoidales bacterium
TCGGTAGGCTCATAAAGGCTAACATGATACCGGCACTTAAACCACACAGTCCCGTATTAAGATTAAAAGTACTCTGTACCAATGGGGATAGTAACATAAGTCCAATAAAACCCATCACCACTGAGGGAATCCCAGCTAATATCTCAATAATTGGCTTTACCGTTTCTCTCACTTTAGCGGGTGCTATTTCTGCCAAGTAAGCAGCACAGGCAACACCTACCGGAACCGAAATGGCAGTAGCCACCAGGGTTACCCATAACGTCGCTACAAAGAAAGGCATAATACCAAAAGTCGGCGGTTCTGAAACCGGATACCACTTAGTACCAAAGAAGAATTCCCAAGGCGGTGTATGAAAGAAAACCGGAAAACCCTCCTTTACCAAAAGACCTATAATCGCCAACAGAATAATTATCGTCAGTATTCCTGACAGGAATATCAAACTCTCGATAATTTTTTCGCCTATCCGCCATTGCCGTCCTAGCTGTTTATCCATTTCGTCTCCAGAAGTTACTTTATAACTTCCCAATATATCACTCTATTCCACTATTTTAGCGGCACGAAACCTATTCCCTTTACTATCGCCTGTCCTTCATCTGACAAACAGTAATCAATGAAAGCATTGGGAATACCTGTTGGTACCCCGTTCGTATAATATAATAGTGGCCTGGCAATGGAATAAGTACCATCAAGTGATGTTTCAATACTGGGAAAAACCCCCATTGAATCAGCGGTTTTTTTTATTGCCAAAGTTTTTATTTCATCGGTCACATAACCAAGTCCGGGATAAAAAATGGCATTAGCATTTTTAGCTACCTCGGATACTCCTTCCTCAGTTGAAGGTAAGAATAATACCTTATTCCCGTATTCAAGTTTTTTATCCTCGGTAGGTAAACCTTTCATTTGCACTACCTGTTCCTTAAAAAATAAGTGCGTGCCGGAATTAGTATCACGTGCGATAGCAACGATGGGCGTATCACTACCCCCCAACTCTGCCCAGTTGGTTATTGCTCCAGTATAGATAGCCGAAATCTGGGCAATAGTGAGTTCCGATACAGGATTATCTGGGTTTACTATTACAGAGAGAGCATCGCTGGCTATCTGAATTTCATAAGGCTCCACACCTTTAGCTTCTGCCAGATTTATCTCTCGCTGTTTTATTTGCCTTGAAGCTTGACAAATATCAGTAGTACTGTTGATAAGAGCAGCTATACCTGCCCCCGAACCGGGACCGCTAACTGCTATATTTACATTGGTGTGCAATAGCATAAACTCTTCTGCCCAGATGGCAGTAAGCGGCGTTAACGTATTGGAACCAATAATATTAAAGAAACCGGATAGATCACTGGGGTTTTCTGTATCATCCTGATTACCACTGCAACCAGTTATCACCTGCACTAAAACCAGTATAAGAGTTAGTAGTATGATTTTGAGTCTAAAAATCTTAATCATTAATTTAGCACTACTTCAAAGTATACTATTTTTAATTTTCTTAATGCAAGAAAAAGCTGAAACTAAAGATAAAATTTCCACTCGCAGGTTACCCTGAAATCTCTGTAAAATTCCGGCTATTTGCTCATTTGTTCACAGAAGACGGCATGTTTTCCCCGTTTATATTTATTGGCTTTATTATTCCTGATTCCAAATCATAAATCATACCGTATATCTCTATCTCTCTGCTATTAAGAGCTTCCTTTACAGAAGATAACCCCATTACGTTTTTAACCTGCACCGCTACGTTTTCGATAACAGCTTCATTTATTTCTCTACTATGCAGATGCACCTGTTTCAGTAATTTACCCACCTCACCACCAGTCGCTCCCTCCAGATATGCGGTAATCGCCCCGCATTTCGTATGTCCAAGAACTATTACATAAGGGGTTTTAAGATGTTCCACCGCATATTCAATACTACCCGTTACACTTGGATCAGCAACAATATTACCGGCAACCCTGATAACAAACAAAATACCCGGGGTTAATTGATTAAATATAATCTCAACCGGAACCCTCGAATCCGAACAGGCAATAACAGTAGCAATTGGTTTCTGTCCTTTTTCATTTAATTCCTTAAGTACAAGCTTATCTGCATTGTCTGCATAAATCACATTACTGGCTAATAGTTCTTTCATCTACACCTAAAATCCTTTCGCTCTTAAATTACTAATTTTATATATATCTGATATTATGATACCAGATATATAGCAGGACAGTACACATCCAACGGTTCTACTCAATTTCTCATTTCGTGGCAATACAATATCCTCAATAACAAATTAACCACTAACCTAATAAAAATAAAAGTAACCCAGAGAAATAACCTGCATTTTCATTGGTTAGTTTTAGTTCTGATTCGTAGCTTGCGTCCTTTCGTCTTGAGACATCCTCGCCAGATTTTCTACCTCCTTTACATCAAGTTCCAACCCCTCAGCTACACGGCGGCCATATTCTACATCAGCCTTGTAGAAAACCGCAGCTTGCCGTAATTGAATACGCTTTTGCGCATTACACAAATGCGAAGTAATATTACCAATAAGATGGGTACGATCCTCATCTGTCATCACTCGCCGGTAGAGCTCCCCGGCCTGGAAAAAATCATCATTAGGATGAATATAAGGTTGGCGTGCAGCTTGACCTGAAACCTCAAATGAAGGTTCAGCAGCATCTGGTGCCGGTTCCGGACCGCCAAAGCTATTGGGATAATAGTTCGGGTTATCGCCATTATTATCACCTAATGCCATTAACCCATCACGCTGATAGTAATTCACTTCAGCCGCCTTGGGCCGGTTGATTGGCAACAATTGATAGTTGGGCCCCAGACGGTGGAGGTGAGCATCATGATAGGCAAATAACCGCCCCTGAAGCATCTTATCCGGTGATGCCGCAATACCAGGCACGAAGTTGGCCGGAGAAAAGGCAGCCTGCTCTACTTCAGCAAAATAATTACCGGGGTTTCGATTAAGGACCATACGCCCTATAGTAATCGGAGGAAAATCAGCGTGGAACCAAACTTTAGTGATATCAAAAGGATCAAAGCGGTATTCGTTTGCTTGTTCAGGTGTCATAATCTGGATTTCCAGCCGCCATGAAGGGTAATCACCTCGTTCGATAGCCTCATAAAGATCTCGGGTCGCATGGTCGGGATCTTTACCTTTTAGCTCGGAGGATTCCCCGCGAGTGAGATTCTGGATACCCTGTTCCGTCTTAAAATGATACTGCACCCAGTAATATGCTCCATCTTTATTATACCATTTGAACGTATGGCTACTGTACCCATTCATATTACGGTATGTTTTTGGCGTTCCCCGGTCAGAAAACAAAATGGTAACTTGATGTACTGACTCGGGAGTAAGGGAGAGAAAGTCCCAAAACATATCAGCATTCTTGAGGTTAGTACCCGGATGGCGCTTTTGCGTGTGAATAAAATCGGAAAATTTCAACGGGTCGCGAATAAAAAAAACGGGAGTATTATTTCCCGTCATATCATAATTACCTTCTTCAGTATAAAACTTCACCGCAAATCCGCGAGGGTCACGTTCTGCATCTGCTGACCCCTTTTCACCACCTACAGTGGAAAAACGGACAAAAACATCGGTGCGTTTATCAATCTCAGACAAGAATTTGGCTTTAGTATATTTAGTTACATCGTCAGTAACCTCAAAGTAACCGTGAGCACCAGCACCCTTAGCATGAACCACTCGTTCCGGAATACGCTCACGGTTAAAATGACCGAGTTTTTCCAGCAAATGTGTATCCTGTATCAGTATCGGACCGGGATTACCGGCAGTTTTACTATTCTGGTCATTATCAACAGGAGCACCAAAGCCAGTGGTATAAATTTGGTTTTTCTCATCTCTTTTCATCTGTTACCTCCCTAATAATCAATAATATGTTATTTGACAAATAAAAAAGGGCACCATATTTCCACCTATTTCAGAAGCAGTTCTGACACCCTTATCCACTCAACATCTGCTCTCTCCCACTTTATATTAATTTCATTACTAATCTAAATATAGGGTTTAAATGTTAGGCAGTTTATCTGCATTTGTCAATACATCATATAAACGGAAGTTACTCAAAGTAATAATAGCATTTTATCTTGTTCTCACTCTTTGTTTATTATTAATACAATATCATTACCATTCATAGACGAAAAGTAATTTGGTACACGGCTTATTTTCAAATATTTCAGAGTATTTATGAGTTAAAAAGCGTATTAACAATCTCTTTGCCTAAAATAATCCGCTATCATATGACAAACTATTTGACACGATAATCACTGTTATTAAATAATACAGTATACTTTGTATTGCAAAGTAATTGTTTTTACTGGAGAGGTGTAAAAATGGCGAACATTAGCAACCTTAAAGAAATTGAAAAAAAAGTGTTTTCATCTTACTTTCATGACGGTATGTTGGATTTATATGGAGGTTTAATGTTACTGGGTTTCGGGCTAAGTATTCTTACAAATAAAATATATTTACTAATAATATGTATTACCCTAGCTATGGTTCCATTACTAATCAGGAAGCATATTGTATTACCACGATTAGGTTTGGTGAAATTCTCTGCGGAACGCCAGGCCAAAACCAAAAAATCTAAATTAATCGCGCTGATAACCGGAGTATTTATTCTTTTTTTAGTTACTTTTTTTATGGCATTATTTTCAGTCAATATTTTACCAGCATGGGTCGAGGCATTGATGAATGATTATCTATTGGCTTTCTTGGGCGTGATGATAGCCAGTATAGTAGCCATAGCTGCTTTCATAGTTAAAGTCAGGCGATTCTACATCTACGCTGTCGTTATATTCATCGTTTTCTGTCTGGCATCTATTTTAAGCCCGCTGGATATGGAGGGTATTATAATTGTAAGCGCCGGTGGTATTATCCTGCTTTCAGGCACAATAATATTTATCCGTTTCCTACATCACAATCCATTATCCAGAGAGGAAATAGCCAAATGGCAATAAGTGAGCAAAGTAGCAAAAACTCAGGGACAATGGTCGAGATTGACCGCTTAATTCATGAACCAGCTAGGTTTAATATCATGGCTCATCTGTATGTCATCCAAAGTGCTGATTTTTTATTCCTGCAGAAACAGATCGGATTAACCTGGGGCAACCTATCCTCACACCTGGCTAAGCTGGAAAAGGCAGGTTATATTGAAATTGAAAAAGATTTTATTGGTAAAAAACCGCACACCATGCTTTATCTTTCTAACAATGGAAGGACCGCTTTCGAAGATTATCATAAAAGGATGAAGCAAGTTTTTAAGCATCTACCTGCTTAATCCTGATTAAAATCAATAGAATAAAAATATGATTCTTACAATTTATCGAAATATTTTATAATTATCAGCGTATTATTTCTTATATAACCCACACCAAACATTTTGCATATTATTGAGATATGCTGATGTTTTCTAAACTAATCTTAAATTCATGCTAAAGATTCTCAGCTATTCCTGTTTAACCTTATTAATATTAAGACCTTTTGCTTTTTGCGCCAGCAGAAATAGTTTATGTGATTCAACATCCATAATTTTATTAATGGGATGCATAAAGCGCTTCAGTTTTTCGTAAAAACGAATTGTTAACGCCATACTCTCCCCTTGCGATAATCCTTTTTCCATTCTATATTGCATAACCTGTATTAAGAATTCATCCGGCATCGGAGTTAATTCAAGTCCAAATTCAGCCGCTCTTTCGGCAAGCGGCCCATGCTCTGTTATCCCGATTGGATATAGCTGCCAACCCAAAGTTATCATATGATGCCAGCGTTTCAAAAAATCATGGGTCATCTGGCTATCCTCTTTAGTTTCCCCGGGTAAACCGATAATTGAATAGATATGGGCTAATATACCAGCTCTATAGAAATTCCCAATAATAATTTCGGCGTCACCAAGATTAACGCCTTTATTTATGATGTCATTTACACGCTGTGAACCTGATTCCAGTCCAATTTGCCCCCCTAAAAACCCTCCCTGTGCTAATTTCTGGCAAAACGCCGGTGACCTAAAATCCTTCTCGAAACGAATGAAAGCAGAGAAATTAATAGTTTCTCCATTTCCAAGGTTATATTCAGCAATTTGCTCAATACGTTTGGGGTGCAAAGATGAATCAGTGATGCCAATAAAAACTGGATCATATTCCTCCTTTAACTTACGCATATCCTCAAGAACCAGTTCAATATCACGCACGCGTTTTTTCTGATATTCAGGATTAAAATCAACTGTTCCTATTTTGGGATAATAGCAAAATATACATTTCCCCCAATAACAGCCGCTGCCAGTTTCCAGCGGAAGAATAGACTTGGGCCGAACCGAAACATATTCCGGAGTACAGGCATCATTAATATCAAATTCATGAAGCTTATCGCTTTTCTTAATTAAACCATTTTCTCTATAGATAAGGTTTGGCACATCTGACAACTCGGTATTGGTTTCAAGGTGCTCTATAAGCTGACTAAAGGCATATTCACCCGGGCCTAATATCAAACTGTCAAAGAATGACCATAATGAGAAATTATTACATATACGATGGCTAGCTTCGGTCAGTGCTGCCCCTCCCAAACATATATGCACATGTGGATATTCTGATTTTATTTGATATGCCAGGGTAAAAGCAGGTATGAATTCGGATACATGTGTTATCGAAATCCCTACTATCTCCGGATTTTCTTCCCGGAATAGAGGCATGACTTGATTACGGTAATATGGAACAAGATAATTATGGTTTTCATCATTAACGGCACGTTCAATATCGCTTGCCTTTGGAGCATAAGCTATGCCATGAAAACCAAGACCAAAGTCTAACTGCGCTGGAAAATAAACGGCATCTATCAGCGCTTTCCCGCATAAAAGTGTATTAAAATGGGTAATAAATTCATTCGGAGTAAGATTAAGGAATTCCCGATCAATAATTTCGCGAGCCCGATCCACTTCAGTAATAACATGCTCTTTTTCAGCAACCATGGCATACAGAATATTGTCTTCCCGAATTTTAGAACCAAGTATCTTAAATATCGGTTTCTTGAAAATATCAGGAGAATTGACAACATACGACCAAGAGCTGCCCAACATTATCCCTTTTAATAGTAAATTTCTCAGATTCTTGTTGGAGCTACGTAATAGTATAGCACCAATGTCTTCTCTTAAAAATTTGTTTCTCCTCAATGGCTCGATTACAAAGTTAATCTTACCAAAGGTTCGCTCTAGATTATTCCGGGATAAAAGAGCGGAATAGCCATCTTGGTTAAAATCTTTCAGAGAAACATCATGCCCTTGTTTTTTTTGATACGCATAAAGCCTGGCGGCGCCCTGTGTTGGTCCGAAAAAGCTGGTTAACGTAGTACAAATCCATGCCTTCAAATTTCCCTCCCTGTATTTACCAAAATATAATATGTACTATTAAACAGACGTGAAAAAGGAATATAAATCAGACCGCAAATGATACAGATAAGTGGTAATTGAGGTAATATGAATGGGATACATAATATATCCACTCCAAGCAGAATTTACCTAAGTGTATATGATATCAGGTGCTAATATCAAGACATAACATTAGTCCTTAATTAGAGAAAATAGGTGAAAATAACTCCAGAAATTCAAATATTTCTATACCGGCTGAAAGATTAATATTCCATGATTTCCATTCCTGCCGGAAGGTCAAAAACACTATCAGGTATATCTATATCAACCTCTACATCTTTGAATTCTATAGTATTTATTCCTGTAGGTAAGACAACTTCATATTTCAGGACATAACCTAAATCTATAGCTATCCATATCTTCACATTATTTACTTCAGTTCCTGTCATTTCAAAGATAGTACAATCATAGCCCGAAATAGTATCATGTCCGGTTATTTCCCAACTTAAGCATTGAGGGTTCAAAGCGCATGCAGCACACATCTCAGCAAGCACCTTAGATTCCGAAGAATATTCAGTGTAATATCCAGTAAAAAAAACATTAAATGCCAGGTACATACCCGCCATCCCTTCACCAGGCATTTTCATTGCACTATTTTCTTGGGGATTGTACATATAAGAATATCCTTCTTTCACAATAAAGGCCGTAGCTTCTTCTTCCTCATTCTGAAATATTGAAGTTGTTTCAACCTTGTATTTATCGTCCTTAACCCATATCTTGGCACTATGTGATTCCCCACTTGCCATCGAAGAAATAATAGTGTATTTGTAAGTATCAGATAATCCTCCACGGCTAAACTCTTCATCAATATCTGTTTCAGTTTCATCGACAGTCTCTTCATCTTCACTCTTACCACACCCAGCCAATAGTGAACCAAACAGTAACATAACCAGAACAAGTGAGATTACTATTTTCATTTCCCCACCTTCTTTATATATATTATTCCAGCATTTTCCCTTTATTGTGATCACTTTCCATTCAACAAATTAATCTCTACCGTCTAAAATTTTATCTACGCGGAAACAGTATAGTGCTCTACTTAAACTTTACAATTATTCAAAAGGAGTAAATTATCATTCCAAAGGTAGTAATTTATCAGTAATGAGGAAAAAACTTAGCATATATATTTACCAAAAATTCAAACCTTATAGTTAAAATTTGAATTTTTACAATTGACAGAGTAGACTTTGAAAAAGGAATAAGAAACAAGATATATTATAGAGGTGACCGTTTCTTGTACGCCCAAATAATTATATTAAGGATTAAAAACAATGCGAGATTTCAATGACACTGACCGGAAAAAAAAGAGTACAAGGATTCGAATACCAGAAAACCCCGGGAATCTTTCCCCTGAAATAATTACACAGCTTGAAGGCACGGTAAAAGCGGCATTAAAAGACGGATATTTATCTTGTCCCATCGCTTGGAAAATAGCCAGAAACGCCAATGTCCCTAAAATTGCCGTCGGAGCGATTGCTGACAAATTAGGAGTCCGCGTCACTAATTGCCAGGTCGGTTGCTTTGCCGTAGAAAAAACTCCTTATGACAAATCAGTTCATCAAAATATTGATGGCGAAATTATCACCATTCTTGATACATTAAAGGAAAATAAACAGCTAACCTGCCACAAAATATTTGAGCTGGCTCAGCAATTCAAGCTAACACCAATGGTTATTGCAGATGAGGCGAATATCCGGGGTCTAAAGATCAGCAGTTGCCAACTGGGATGTTTCTAATCGTCATCGGAATGTCTAACCGCTCATGATTATAAATTTTTGATACCTGTACTATAAACTTAGCAAAAGGAGCTATAAATCAGAAAAGACCGACTAATAATTGGAATACTCTGTATTGCTTTAGCTATATGGATGTTCTTAGCAGGTACAACCGATGGGACCATTACACCGGCAATAGCAGTTTTAGTATTAGGAATAATTATGATAGCAATCTCCCGACAAAGGTAATAATTGTTATAATTTTATCAATATAAGAATAAGACACTGATTCACTTATGGATGTATTAAAGGAAAATAAACAGCTAACCTGCCACAAAATATTTGAGCTGGCTCAGCAATTCAAGCTAACACCAATGGTCATTGCGAATGAGGCGAATATCCGGGGTTTAAAGATCCACAGTTACCAACTGGGCTGTTTCTAGCAACTGTTCATAAAGAATAAGTCTAGTATAGCTGTTTTATCGCTTTTTGCTTTTCGAATAAATGAAAGTCAACGCTGCACAAGCATCGGAACAGTTGGTTTTCATTCTAACATGCAATATTAGCAAACCAATTAATCTTGTCTAGGGAACCCCCTAGCTATGCTCCAGCCTTTTTCGCAGAGACTTAGTATTTCGCTCTTTTCTTGTGCAGTATATTCAAAAAAACGACTTATGAACGTTAACCCATCATAAGGGCCCATGATGACAAAGAATTTCCCCTTGGAGCCGTTTCAGCTTCTCCAACGATATGTGCTTGTTGTCCAAAGGGGAAACTATCAGAAGATAGTTTTCTGTCCTGTGTCAATCGTATACTACAGTCAGGGAACGAACATATCCCGGCTGCCCTTCCCCATAGCAACTTAATATCCCTTTCTGATAGAGGCATAATTATTCCGTAATCTCTTTTATCTTTTTACTCAAATATTTAGCCGCGTCTTATCCTATGAATTAATCCGAGATCCTTTAGGCGAGACTATCAATACCGGTACCGGCGAATGCCTTACTACACGGTCAGCGACACTGCCTAAAGCCCAGCGGGATAACCCAGACCTACCATGTGTACTCATCATTATTAAGTCTACCTGATTTTCAATTGCATAATCCAATATCTTTTCGGCTACATTACCCTGAAGCACCACAGGTTGTACAAATACACCTTCTGCCTTCAACTTATCGGCAACTTGAGTGAGGTAATTTTTTATTTCGGCCATAGACTCTGTGGCTAAGGCTGCTTCCTGCTCATCGGATATTATGCCTCCCCAAGTAGTACTGGGTAACCCTTTTCCATGTGCTTCAATTACTCCGAGCAGAACCACCTCTGAAACCTGGCAACCAGTTACAATTGTTCTGACATGATCTAATATACATTCCGCTATTTCAAAACCGTCTAACGGGACAAGTACCTTATTATACACAGGAACCCCCTTTAAATATATTTATCAACTAAATACAAGCATGGTAGTCAAGTGAAAACTTTTTTAAAAGCAAACTATTCTTCATGCTCATTTAGTATTTCAAACCCTTCCTTTGCCAGAAAAACAACAATCACTATTCCAATAGCCGGATCTGCCTGCCATAGTCCAATAGTGTAATTCAGCCCTAATCCTATAAGGAGCGCGATTGACAAAAACATACAAGCAAACGTCTCTTTCGCGTCTGCAATCAAACTTGAACTATTGAGTAGTTTCCCGATTCTGTATTTATTATAGAACAGAATCGGCATTACTGCTAGAGAAATTATGGCTATAATTATCCCCAATAAACTCGGGTCAGGCACTTCATGAAGAACCAGTTTTTTTATTGATTCATATAGTACATATGCACCCAGAATAAAAAATGTATAGGCAACCAGCCGAGTTGCTTTTCTTTCAATTTTTATCTCTTCTTCTTTTGAAAGACTGTTACCACGGCTGAATCTCCAAATAACTATTCCGCCAGACAGTGATTCAACAAAACTATCTGATCCGAAACCTATTAATGCAACGCTTCCAGCTGACAACCCAGCCAATATAGAGACAATGCCTTCTAAAATATTATATCCGACAGTAACATAAGCTAGTAATAGGGCTCTTCGGTGAAGTATTTGCTTTTGTAGATTACTTATGGTCATAAGTTTATAACACCAGTAATTTTACAGACATATGTAGTATAGTAGTAAATTTACAGGGGAAGCAATGGTTCGGGGATAAATCTTAAATCATGATAAAGATACATATGAGTAAATTCGGCTCATCTTATAGCATAGCAGGCGGGCAATTGATTATTTTTGACCCTTCTTTGTACAGCATCACTCTCAAGTTCTCTAATTACATCAGCTGCAATCCAGCGAGCCGCCTTCGAGTCAATTTTTTGAATTATTTTAGCAGTATTTATTGCTTTTTTATTTAAGTTTATATTCCTTTTCCCAATGTTTCTAAGTGCCCAATTAACCGCTTTCTTTACAAAATTACGATCATCATTAGATTCTCGTATTATCAATGGAAAGAATTCAACGAATTGTTCATCTTTTGCTGTTTTATCGTGCCACGCCAGGCGCGCTATCAAAGAAAAAGCAGTTCTTTTAGTAAACTCCTCTTCACGCTCAGACCAATCGGTGATTTTCCTCCAAACGAGAGGAGATTTTTCAAAAAGGTTCATACACACCTGATCACAAACATCCCAAGAGTTAATGCCACGCACCCAATCCTCCATCTGTCCATCTGTTATTTCATTCCGATCGTCAATCATCGCAGCTAAAATCTTAGCTTCATCTATCCCGGTATTCCATAAGTCTAATGCTATCCTGTGGTCTTTTCCCAATTCCCTAGCTATTTTTCGCATATCTGGTACTGAAACCCCAAGCCTTTGCTTAATTGAAATACCGTACCTGGCCATTCCCTCCAACTGATCAGGCTTAGCCTTACTTTTGAGGTTATCTAATATTTCTTCCACTGTAGCCATACGTTACCTGTTTACTCAAAATAAATTGAAGCATACTATAACATATGTGCGGTATGCCATCATATCCTTACGCATTGTATTTATTTTGTTAGCAGTAGTTAGAGGCGCTTGATTTTCCAACAAGCGCCTCTATTTTTAACCTTAATATTTATTACCACTAAACGAACATTAACATACATGTTCAATTATAATAAAGATAAGGACCGGCAAACTACACCATGCCTTTCACTGTTTCAACAATATCCTGAATCTGAGGTATGAGCAAAGGTTCCATTTTCCGACTACGAATAAGAGCCACATTTTTAGCTGCCAATCTTTTTATGGGAGATTTCATAGTCTTTACAGCATCGGGAGCGGCTTCCATAAACCGGAAGACAATTTCACCAGCCACGCCCCCTCGCTTCATTGCCTCGTGAACAATAAGAAGGCGACCTGTTTTCTTCACCGATTTTACAACTGTATCAATATCCATAGGTACAAGACTACGCAGGTCAACTACCTCCGCATTTATACCTTCTTTACCCAATTCTTCGGCAGCAGCCAGCACCTTACGCACCATTGCTGAATAGCTTACAATAGTAATATCTTTCCCTTCTCTTTTGACATCAGCTTTACCAAAAGGAATAAGATATTCTTCGGAAGGAATAGCTTCCTTTTCTCCAAAATACAGACCTCTATGTGAAAAGTATACTACAGGCTCATCATCTCTAATTGCGGTTTTCATTAACCCTTTAGCATCATAGGCAGTTGATGGCATCACTATTTTTAATCCCGGACAATGAACAAGCAGCGCCTCTGGAGAAACAGCATGGTCCATACCAATGCCTGTACCACCAATAACCATACAATGTAGTACCACCGGTAACGGGCCACGATAACCCCATTCCTGTCTATTACAGCCCAGTTTTAACCATACCTGGTCAAAGGCACACATCATTAAGGAAGCAAACATCAGAAAACCTATTGGTCTAAGACCAGTCATGCCTGCCCCCATCGCCATTCCGACAATAGCTTCTTCGACTATGGGAGTGTCCTTGATTCTATCTGGTCCAAATTGCTCAAATATACCAGTAGTTTCGCGGGCAGAACCCTGCATACTGATTACATCCTCACCGAACATAATCACCCTTTCATCTCGCTGCATCTCTTCTCTATATGCACTATTAATAGCATCAATATAAGTAAACAGCCTAGTTTCCTCTGCCATTCTAATTTATCCTCCTTTCTTAGTTCTGCCTACAGAACATCCAATGCTGATTTTATATAGTCTTCATATTCCAGGAACGGTATTGCTAAAGCATCTTCACCTGCTTTATCAGCTTCCGCCCGGGCTTCTTTTTCGGCCTCTGTGACATCTTTATCAGTAATTATACCCATATCCATGAGGCTCTTCTGGTATCGGGCTAACGGCTCCTTTTTCCACCATTCAGCTGACTCGCCTTTGGGCCGGTAAAGTTGCGTATCACTAACCATGTGACCTTCCACCCGATAAGTTTCAGCTACAATTAAACCAGGTCCTCCACCACTCCGGGTTCTTTCTGTATATTCTTTAATTACTTCATAAAGAGCCATAACATCATTTCCATCTACACTCTGTCCGGGGAAACCATAAGCTTTAGCTCTATCTGATAAATCTTCAATAGCGTAAGATTTCTTTACCGATGTGCCCATTCCATACTGGTTATTTTCTATCATGAAGATTATGGGTAACTTCCAAGCTGCCGCCACAACCATACTTTCATGGAGCGGAGCACGATTTGCCGTTCCATCACCGCAAGTGTAGATCGTTATTTGATCACTCTTTCTTACCATTGCCGACAGAGCAGCACCAACATACATAGGAGCATCTTCTCCTAATACACCACTCTTACCAATTATACCCAACTCAGGGGAAACATAAGTTTGGTGCCCGCCAACTTTTTCCAAATCTCGGCCGCACTCACTGGCAATAGAATCACGCATGGTAAAACCTTCCCTTAAAAATAGATAGGGATGCATTCGTACACCGCTAGGTTTATAGTAATCGCCTTTCTTTAAATTAGCACAAACAGCAACAGGTATTGCTTCCTCCCCCAACCCCCGATGGAGCCCCTGCATCATACTGCCTTCGGTAGTAAATACCTCATATAGTTTCTCACTAAGAATCCTAGCTCTAACTAAATTCCGATACATCTCCAACAGTTTTTCTTTTGGGATTTCCATAGTCTGTGTTCTTACCTCCTTTTATTACCATAATCTCCTAGTTAGCCCTTGAATAAGCCTTATTACAATCCCCCCTTATCGGGTTATTATAACGACTGTATAATCTTAAAACAACTTTACCTACTCATTTATATTACTGGTAACGCATTATTTCTATTACTTTATGGTACTAGTATTTAAAAAAATCCCGCGGATTGTAGATTACAATTTAACCCTCTCTCAAAAAAGTAACTGCAATCATCAGTATCAATCTACTTGAATGGCTTTTACATGACAAGATTTAACAGCACCCGATATTATTGTTGACGACATAAAGCAACTGAAAAAAGTCTTTCCAGTTTTATTAAAACGAAAGAAACATTGATAAGATGTGAGATACAGAAACCAATCTGAAAGAGTTGTTCGTTCTGACATTTAAATTAAAGCCACTATAGAATGTGCAGACATCAAAGTGCACCTTAATTTAAGCATAAAGAAGTTTGATTCGTGCCTACGCACCATTGAACAAACTTCCCAAAAGGAGTCAGTGAATATTTTACCTCATAGATACTAATGTATACTATTCAGGATTATTGTTACTTTCGTGGTAATATTAATGGGCTAAATCATCACTACTAAGGAGGTAAAGATGCCATCAGTGGATGTAGTCAGTAAGGCGGACTTGCAATTACTGTACAATGCAATCAACAACGTGAAACGTGAAATCTCCACGCGATACGATTTTAAAAATGTGAAGTCTGAGATCACTTTTGACCAAAAAGCTAAGTGCATTCATATCGCTACTGAAGACGATTGGAAGGCCAAAGCAGTTACAGAGATACTTATTGGTCAATGTACTCGCTTTAAATTGGATCCTAAATGTTTGGACCATAAGAAAATCGAATCCACCTCTCATAATTCAGTAAAAATGGATATTATTATCAAGGAGGGCATCCCGAAAGAGACAGGTCAGAAAATAGTCAAACTTATCAAAAGTCTTAAGCTCAAAGTGCAGCCAGTTATTCAAGACGACCAAGTCAGGATAACTGGTAAGAAGATCGATGACCTTCAAGAAATCATGCAATTACTTAAGGAACAAGATTACGACATTCCTTTGCAGTTTGTTAACATGAAGAGTTGAGGCCCCCTAATTAGACACATTAAAAATAGCTAGATATAACGGAATTCAGCAAGATCTGGGCGACTGGACGAACATCGGGATGATGTGTGCAACGTGACACCTGTAATTCAGGCTCAATTGTCCCGGTGACTTCAACAGTTTGCCCATCAAACCATATGGTGACACCTAGCATATCTAAGGCAAGACGCTTGCCCTCAAAGTCCAAATTCGGTAGCTTGTCTTGCATATCCTCAATAAAGCGTTCAAGATTAGGTACATTGATAACGGCGTTTTGGCTGGCCTTAAGCCGTGCCTCAAGCTCTGTTTTTTGTGTTTTATAGTCTATATAACAAAAGGGGGCGCATTAATAGAGGCGCCCCCTTTTAGCCATTCAAAGGCTATATACCTAGTTAATCTGCGTTGCGTCGTAGTTTTGACCATTATCTATCGCTTCACAATCTTCAGAAGACTGATCGTGTGGTATCTTGACCATAACGCTGCCTTCACACTCGCCACCCCTGCTATCACTA
The DNA here is from genome assembly GCA_028707015.1 of Dehalococcoidales bacterium. Classification (GTDB taxonomy): domain Bacteria; phylum Chloroflexota; class Dehalococcoidia; order Dehalococcoidales; family JAQTVP01; genus JAQTVP01. The sequence goes on from JAQTVP010000011.1 coordinate 15,916, forward strand.
GCTGTAAAGGAATATCATGTAGACCATCCCATCACCTGTCCCCGAACACTCAGCCCTAACTGAGGCTGTGTCTAAACCAACGCCATCGGCATCCGGTGCATGCTTAGCGCCACCTAAACCCGCGTCTGTAGCAGTAGCCTCGTCACTGGTAATAGCGGTTATGGTAATTGTGACAAGATCACCGTCCGGGTCGGTTTCACCTATTATGGAAATATCAACAAATTTGTTGTTGGGTGGCCACAGACAGCCGGGGTTAGCATATGCTTCAGAGCAATCAGGTGGTTGGTTGGGTGTAAAAGTGGCATCATTACTGTCGCTGCAAATTAAACCGCAGGGACAAGTGACACTGGCGATGAAGGTTAGAACCACTGGATCGCCAGCACCTATAGGGGGAGTAACCGTGACTACATTATCTGCATCGATGTCTACAGTCCAGCTAACAGGTAAACCACCACTGTAGTCCAAGATAGTCATCCAGATCAAAGGCCTCAAAAGGTGCAGTGTCGTCAGGAATGTCGAGCATATCAAGAGTCTCACAGACGTTGATAGTAATAATTTATGGGATAACGGGCGTGAAGGTAATTACTTGGAGCGATTATAAAGGTAATGACCAAAACGGCGACGGTATTAGTGATTCACCTTATCTAGTATATCCCAACGTAGCGGATAAATGCCCATTGATAAATCCACCTGATTCATACTAAGCTAAACGCCAATTCAAAGGTTTTGCCTTTAGTAAAGTATGACCCACCATTACCATCAAAAGATGGTATGCATATATTTCCTGTGTCACACTTTGGGCCATTATTATATGACCGCACTAGCCTGCTACTATATATTACTAATCGGTAAAATATCTGGTTCTCTGCTGATTTTTTTACCGTGCCGGATATACTGTTGAGTGGCACTACCCGAAGCTTCTATCTTCTTACCGTCAGGGAACACCTTGATAGCTGCCCCGGAAGGGATCCCGTATCCCTTTAAGTTATCTTCTTCAAGCCTCAGCACTGTCTTCAATTCTTCCCACCCACCCTCTTCATCGTGGCAATCGCAGATGATAGGAGCAAAACCAAGGCAGGGGAAAAGCTCGGCAGATGAATTATCATAGGGGTCTCGCCAGCGCACCCATTCTTTTGCCAGCATAATTGCTCCTGCTGAGGCCCCGAAGAATAGTTTACCCTGTTGAAACAACACGGCCAGGAAATTAACCATATTTCTTTGTGTTAGTAATTCCATACCTCTATCCC
>JAQTVP010000152.1 GCA_028707015.1 Dehalococcoidales bacterium
CAATTCGCCGATAAAATCATTTAAAGTTTTAAGTATTGTTTCTGGCATATTTTTTTATTGTTTATTCGTACTTCTAATATTACCCAGATTAACACAGATGTCAATATCTTGTCAACCCCGCACCTTTTGTGGATTTGGTCACCTCTTTTTATAATGAGGTGACCTATTTAATGTTTATCCACAAAGGGTGTGGGATCAAACCTATATATAAAAGTAAAAACCTAAACGGCTCACTCACTTTAGGCGGGTGAGCCGTTTAAAAATATGATTTAAAGCGAGTTTATCTTAGCTCTCGTTTTCGGTCCTACATATCCATATCCCTCATCTCCTGGTTTAGCAATATCATATTTCTCTTGAAATCTTTGAACTGCTGATTTAGTGAGGTTTCCAAAGTATCCAGTGATTAATCCTTCGGGGTAGATATCTACTCCTTGGTTTTTCAAGAACATTTGCAGTTGCTTAACATCTTCTCCTGTATTTCCGTATTGTAAGCCACGAGTGAATTGATATTGAGTGGAACCTCCTTGTTGATTAGCTAATTGTTGTTGAAGATCTGCTAACTGTTGAAGCAAGGAGTTTAATATAGATTGAAGGTTTGTAGGGATGGGGGTTGGTGTCGGGACAGAAGTTGAAATGGGAGTGGGAGTAGGGATAGGAGTTGGCGTTGGTGTAGGAGATAAAATAATCGCATTAACTGGCAATCCACCTCCTCCTCCTACACAACCTCTGGTAGTAATAGTTGAAGGGGATGAAAAATCAGAAATTAATCCATTGCCATCTTTAGCTTTAACTTGGAACGAATAAACTTTACCACAAGATAATCCTGTTGATGTCCAAGAAGTATTAAATGTCCATCCTGAATTAGTACCAGCTGTTGTATTTTCAATATAGTAAGTGGTGGTGGAGAGATTAAGATTGGTTGACCAAGAAGCAGTGATTTGAAACTCTGTTTCATTATTTAAACTAATGTTATTAGGAGTATTAGGTGCTCCTGTAACCATAAGAGTTGCTAAAGTAGAAGTGGATGATAGATTGGTAGAATCAGTAACTGTAAATCTCACTGTTTCTGTACCTAGCCAGTTAGTAGGTTGAGAAAAAGTAACCACTCCATCAGAAGCAATAGATATATCAATATTAGGATTATCAGATGTGGAGGCTGTATAGGTTACTGTTTGATTTCTGGCTGGGACAGTATCATTGTTTAATTCGGTAAAATATGAATCTAAATCAAAATCTTCTTTAGATGTGTTTTTGGACCAGGATTGATTAGGAATACTATAAGAAGAATAATAAAGATAAACAGAGCCAACGCTAGAAAGATTATTTGAGTCAGTCCCCATGGCACCCACCAATACATCATCTAACCCATCTCCATCCGCATCAGAAATAGATGTTACAGAATAACCGAAAGCATCATAAGGCATTTCTCCATTATATTGCTTAATTAAATCTCCGGTACCAGATGAATAAAGATATACTGCCCCCTTATCAGAACCACTATTTGTACCTATTAACACATCATCCAAATTATCCCCATCTCTATCAGAAATAGAAGAAATGGAATTGCCTAAAAATTCATACGAGCTATTACTACCATTATACTGATAAATAAGATTTCCAGTACCGGATGAATAAAGATAAGCGACACCTGAATTAGTAACATTATTTATCCTTTTATAATTAGCGCCAATTAAAACATCACCCTTACTATCTCCATCTATATCAGAAATGGAAGAAACTGAATAACCAAAACAATCATTTTTTGCGCTTCCATTATATTGCTCAATAAGATTACCTGTTCCAGAAGAATAAAGATATACAGAACCAGCGCTGGTAAAACTATTATAAGTAGCATTAGGAGCCCCCACTAATATGTCATCTAATCCATCGCCATCTACATCGGGGACAGAAGAAATGGAATCACCAAACATAAAAAATATTCCACTACCATTATATTGCTTAATAAGATTTCCAGTACCAGAAGAATAAATATAAACAGCGCCAAAATAAGAAAGACCGGGCGGACTTGCATAAGGAGCCCCCACTAATACGTCATCTAATCCATCTCCATCTATATCAGAAATTGAAGAAACTGAATTACCCAAGCCCTCTGCAGACCCTAAAATTCCATCATATTCTTTAATAAGACCACCTGTTCCGGAGGAATAAATATAAACAACACCATCATAAGAATTAGCATAATCAGTTCCTATTAACACATCATCTAAATCATCACCATCTATATCAGAAATGGAAGAAACCGACATACCAAATCTCTGATTCGTCGCCACACCATTATATTGCTTAATAAGATTTCCAGTACCAGAAGAATAAATATAAACAGCGCCAGCATTAGAAAGACCACCTGGGTCGGCGCTTGAAGCCCCTACTAAAATATCATCTAATCCATCGCCATCTATATCTCCTATAGAAGCAACAACTGTACCAAAATTATCATTAGCTGCACCACCATTATATTTTTTAAAAAATCCAAAATTTGGTGCACTATCAGGATCGTTGGGATTTAAACTATTATCAATTTCATACTTATCATTCCAATTATCATTGTCAGTATCTGAGTCATAAGGGTTGGTATAATATGTAAATAGTTCATCATAATCTGTTAATCCATCATTATCATAATCTGTATCACCATCTTGACTGATGCCTAGAGTATCAATGTTATCTGGAAGATTAATTATTATAAATGATGGTTTATCAGTATAAGAAATAATTTGAGGTTTTCTAGTAGAACTATAAAAAGTTATACCGAGATTATATATCGCATTTCCAAAAATACTCTGAGGGGTAGCAAAAGTCTGTTGTCCGGCATAAAGATAATAACCATTAACTTTATTAGGAGAATTGGCAGAATAAATTACAAAATTTTCGTTAGTAGAAATTCCATAAATACCAGTTGCATTATATCCTAGAGTTGATGAGGAATTAGTCGCTGTCCACCAAGTATGATAATAAACATTAGAAACAGTAGTAGTTGAAGTATAGGTTCCATTTTCATCAAAATAAAAATTAACGAAATCATTACAATGTCTTTCTTCATTGGATGTCGGCGCTGTTTTAGAAAGAGTTCCAATATCATAGCCAGTAGCAACACCTCCATTATTTTGATAATGCGTTTGTGTTGTTTCTCTAAAATAATACAACCCATCAACAGTAGTTGGAGTATTAGTTAAAAATATTTGAAAGTATAAGGTAGAATTAGGACCATCTAAAATAGTATCAGAGGCGTTTTTAGTTGTTACTATAACCTGATAATTATTAGCAGTAGTAATACTATTAACAATATTACTTAAAACAATAGTTTTAGCTCCGGCTGTAGAAGATGTTCCGCTAGTTCTAGTGATAGTAATAGTTTGAGCAGTTACAGACAAAGTTTTTTCTCCATCAAAACCAGTCCAAGAAGTAGAAGTAGCTGCTGATATATCAAAACCATCTGGGAATTGAATGGTTATTTTCCCTGTATTAGCTATAGTTGTGGCTGTAGTAAAGGATATCCTATAATCCACTGTGCTTCCGACTGTTACATCATAAGGAGTGGCTGTGATAGAAGTGAGGATACCGGCAGCTTGAGCTTGGTTAAAACAAACAAAAAAACTAGCTCCAAAAAAAAGTATTAAAACAATCAAAAACTTTTTACAAAATATGCGCATAGTTCTATTTTAAAATATTTTAAAGTATTATACAATAAATTTTATCCCCTTCTTTTCCCATGAAAAGCCTTATGAATTTCTCGTAATTCTTTATTGGTTAAATGAGTATAAATTTGAGTAGTACTTACATTGGAATGTCCTAATAACATTTGCACTGAGCGTAAATCAGCTCCATTTTGAAGTAAATCAGTGGCAAATAAATGTCTCAAAGTATGAGGTGTAACTTTTCGAGTAATACCCGTCTTAGCGGAATAATATTGTATTAAACGTTGGATACTTCTTGGTGTAATTCTACCGATTATTTTTGGTTTTTTAGCTTTACTAAAACTCACAAATAAAGCTTCTTCCACATCTTCTCTTTTATCTAAATATCTTTTTATCGCCTCTTTAGAATTGTCAGATA
>JAQTVP010000012.1 GCA_028707015.1 Dehalococcoidales bacterium
ATCAGTAATAGCAACAGTGTGCTCAAAATGTGCAGAGATACTTCCATCAGCTGTACTTACAGTCCAGTGGTCATCTGCAACACGAGTACGCCAACTACCAGTATTCACCATAGGTTCCAGCGCCAGAGTCATTCCTTTCCTGAGCACTGGTCCTACTCCCGGTGAACCAAAATTAGGTATCTGGGGGTCTTCGTGCATTTTTCGCCCAATACCGTGCCCGGTATATTCACGCACAACCGAATAATCTCTTAATTCTACATATTTCTGGATAGCGAATGATATATCACTCAATCGTGCCCCAGCATATGCAGCATTAATACCCTCCCTCAAAGCACCTTCAGTAGTTTCCAATAAATTTTGGGCCTGAGAGCTAATTTCCCCGACACCCACTGTTATCGCAGCATCACCCTGAAAACCCATGAATATAGCTCCAAAATCAAGCGATACAATATCACCTTCTTCTAGCATTCTCTCTCCTGGTATCCCATGAACTATTTCATCATTTATTGACACACAGAGATTAGCAGGAAATCCTTGGTATCCCTTGAATGAAGGTTTTCCTCCCAACTTTTTTAGCTCGTTGGCAGCAATAATATCTAATTCTATAGTTTTCATTCCTGGTTTCACTCGTTCTCTCAATATCTCCAGCACTGTAGCTACTAGTCTTCCTGCTTTTCGCATAGTAGTAATTTCTCGGTCCGATTTTATATGTATACTCATCCAGTTATAACCTTACTACTTACGAAGACCTTCTATTATTCTTCGTCCCACTTCATCTATACCGCCTACCCCATCTACTTCAACTAATTTTCCCGCTTTGGTATAATAATCAATAAGGGGCGCAGTTTCCTTAAAGTATACACCTAATCTATTTTTTATAGTCTCTATATTATCATCAGGCCGCTGATATAATTCTCCACCGCACTTATCACATTTACCTTGTATCTTTGGAGGTGATTCTGTTTCATGATATGGTTGCTGGCACTTACGACAAACCCAGCGCCCGGTCAGACGTTTTAGTAATTCTTCTTCTGCTACTTTGATATATACCGCATTATCTACCGCTTTACCCTGCTTTTCCAAAGCTTCATCTAATGTTTCTGCTTGCCCCAAATTCCTGGGGAAACCATCAAAAACAACCCCGGTTTCACAATCAGGAACAGCCATACGCTCCATAACCATTTTTATAGTTAATTCGTTAGGTCCCAAGAGCCCCTTTTCCATATCAGACTTAGCCTGCATACCCAGCTCTGTTCCTTGTTCTATTGCCTGACGAAAAAGGTCACCGGTAGCAATATGAACTAAATTCATCTGCTGAGCCACATAACTGGCTTGTGTTCCTTTACCCGCCCCGGGAGCTCCAAACAAAACAATATACACCTTATACTCCTATATCCTATTTAATGAAACCTTCATAACGGCGCATCACCAATTGCGCTTCTATCTGCTTCATAGTATCCAGAATAACTCCAACCACAATTAGTAAACCCATACTGGAAAGCTGTATCACCTGAACACTAGTAATTTCTCGAGCCAGAAAAGGGATTATTGCAACTCCTGCCAGAAATAGAGCACCTCCCCAAGTAATTCTTTTGATAACCTGATTAAGATAATCAGCGGTATGTTTCCCAGGACGAATTCCAGGAATAAATCCCCCCTGCTGTTGCAGAGTATTTGGCAAATCCTGTTGCTGAAAAATAACCGTAGTATAAAAGAAGGCAAAAGCAATTACCAGCACAAAATATATCCCCCAATACAACAAACCCATTGGCAATGCCGTACTAGGGCTAAATTGATCCACAATAAAATTAGCAAAGTTAGGGTCAGCCCCGGCCGGATTAGCAAAATAACTGGCTATCATACCCGGAAAGACCACTATAGACATTGCAAATATAAGAGGAATCATACCCGCTGTGTTTACCCTTAATGGTATATGTGTTGAGCCAGATTGCCGGTACATGCGACCCCCACGAAAGCTGCTACGGGCATATTGAACCGGAATACGGCGGTGCGCCTCGCTAAAAATAACTATTATTGCAATAGTTGCTAGAGCGATAAGAACATAGAAAACAAGACCACTTACCTGCCCTTGTTGCCCGGCCAAAAAACCTTTGCCAAGCATATCCCAGTAGCCAGCTACAATACCACCGAAAATTATTATTGATATGCCATTACCAATGCCATATTCAGTAATAAGTTCGCCCAGCCATACTAAAAACATGGTACCAGCTATTATCGCTAGTACCATAGCTACCGTAGATAACGTATCAGCACTACCGACCACTCCCTCATGCCTCAGCAACATTATCTGTCCGTAACCGGCAAGACCTGCCATCGGTACCGTCAGCCAGTGGGTAATTAAATTAATTTTATTCCTACCGGTTTCTCCTTCCTGAGAAAGAGCTTGTAAGCGTGGGATAACAGGCACCATCAGCGTCATAATAATTGAAGCGGTAATATAAGGGTAAATCCCCATAGCTATCACACTGAAAGACCTCATAGCGCCGCCACTAAACATGTCAAGCATACCCAGCATGGCATTACGCTCAAATAACTGACCTAAAGCATTAGCATCTACACCAGGAAGAGGTACATGAGCAATAAAGCGGAATATTACCAGCATACCCAATGTAAAAAGTATCCGCCGCCTTAGATCAGGCAGACGAAAAGCATCAAACATCGCCTGGAGCAAGCGTGGTCTAGCTCGCCCTTGTTGCATGTTCTATTTCTCCCACTACACCCCCAGCTGCCTCAATTTTAGCTTTAGCAGCAGCCGAGAATTTATTTGCCTTTACTGTTAAAGAATGACTAATATCACCCACAGCTAATATCTTAATCGGGTGCTTTAGTGATTTAATAACCCCAGCCGCTACTAATTTTTCTGGTGTTACCTCACTCCCAGCCTCAAATACGCTAAGATCACCCACATTAACAACATTGTATTCTGTTTTAAAAATATTAGTAAATCCTCTTTTTCTTGGTAAGCGCCTGAATAAAGGTAATTGCCCACCTTCAAAGCCACGATTCATCTTATAACCGGCACGAGATTTCTGCCCCTTACAACCCCGTCCAGAATATGTGCCGTGTCCACTACTATTTCCCCGCCCCACACGCTTTCTCTGTTTTTTAGAACCGGAAACTGGTGCAAGTTCATCCTGTCTCACTAGTTTTCCACCTCCACCTTAACTAGATGTCTTACCTTGTTAATCATACCGCGGACTGAAGCCGAATCAGCATGAATCACACTCTGATTTAACCGGCGAAAACCGAGAGATTTCAGAGTTCTCTTCTGGTCCTCAGCATAACCAATACCACTTTTAATCCAGGTAACACATAATTTAACCATTAGCCACTGCTCCTTCAGCGAGTACTGGCTTACGCTTCGCCAATACTTCTTTGGGATCCCTAAGTTTGCTGAGAGCAATAATTGTCGCCCTAGCCATATTAATCTTATTTGAGCTACCCAGCGATTTAGTTAGAATATCTTTAACCCCACTAAGCTCAAGTACAGCCCGAATACTCCCACCGGCAATAACACCCGTACCCGGTGCCGCTGGTTTTAATAACACCTTAGCCGCACCATATTTCACCAGCATTTCATGGGGAATTGTATTCCCAGCCAGCGTCACTTTAATTAAATTCTTCTTGGCAACAGCTCCAGCTTTATTTATGGCTACTGGTACAGTATCAGCTTTACCTACGCCTACACCCACATATCCATTACCATCCCCAGTTACTGATAGCGCACTGAAACTCATACGCTTTCCACCCTTCACCACCTTAGATACACGGTTAATATTGACCAGCTTGTCAGTTAGCACCAGATCTGTTGGGTCTATTCTACTCATTGACCCCTTCATTTATTTTAAAACCATCTCCTTTAGAATTTCAATCCCCCCCGCCGAGCTGCCTCAGCAAAGGCTTTTACCCTACCGTGATATTTATAACCACCACGGTCAAATACTACCTGGCTTATCCCTTTATCTAATGCCCTCTTGGCTAACAGCGAACCAACAAGCTCTGCTTTAGCCACCTTTACTTTATCAATTACCTCTTCTCTTACATCTGCGTCAAGAGTCGAAGCAGATGTTAAAGTATGTCCTTGCGAATCATCAACAACTTGGGCATAAATATGATTCAAACTACGATAAACGCACAAACGGGGCCTAGAACTTGAGCCCTCAACTTTAGCCCTAACTCGACGATGCCTGCGAATACGGGCTGCTCTTTGCTTAATTTTACTCATTATTCCCTCACACCTATCGCTTTGCCGGCTTTACCTGGTTTCAAACGAACCGTTTCGCCAGCATATCTAATACCTTTACCTTTATAAGCATCGGGTTTACGGATAGCACGAATTTTAGCAGCCATCTCACCAACTACCTCTTTATTAATACCACTAACCTTTATTCGATTTGGTCCATCTGCTGCTAGAGTCACACCCGGTAAGGGTGACACTTCTACCGGATGAGAATAACCTACCCGAATTACCAGCTTATCACCTGATTTCTCTGCTCTATAACCTACTCCAACTATTTCAAGAGATTTCTCGAAACCATTAGTCACCCCTTCAACCATATTAGCCAAAAGAGTCCTGGTTAACCCATGCATAGAACGATGTGTTTTGCTATCACTAGGTCGCGTTACCACCAGGTTATTATCTTCATAAACAATAGCCATATCAGGGTTCAAACTACGACGTAACTCTCCCTTAGGTCCAGCTATAATGACCTCATTTTCTTTAATATTTACCTCTACGCCTTGCGGCACAGCTATCGGCATTCGCCCTATTCTAGACATAACTACTCCCTATATATTAGTCTACCAAACTTTGCACAAAAGTTCACCACCAATACCCTGGCGCCAAGCCTGCAATCCTGTCATTACACCCTTAGAAGTAGAAAGAATTGTAATACCAAGCCCCCCATAGACACGAGGAATTTCCTGCTTCTGCACATGTACTCTTAGTCCAGGACTACTTACCCGTTCCAAACCAGAAACCATTGATTGATTATTATCATCATATCTGAGATAAATTTTTATTAATCGGTGCGGTTTATTTCTGAGCACCTCATACTCAGTGATAAATCCCTCTTCTTTAAGTATGCTAACAACATCCAGCTTCATTCTTGAGGTGGGAACCAGCACAGTATCATGCCTGGCAGTAATGGCATTACGTATTCGAGTTAGCATATCTGCTATTGGATCTGTAATAGTCAATCTTCCCCTCCCTATTCTTCTGTACTACTGCTATTTATTTGAAAAGACATAGTCTCTACTAGTTACCTTTTCCCACACCTTTTATTGAGTATTTCTTTGGTGGTAATTTTACCGAAGAAATACTCAATCTAAGATCACACTGTAAACAACGCCATGATTCTTTAAGCGCTGCTCCCTCATCACACCCCATCTCAACTTCTTTAAAATTATTAAGCCTTTCCTCTACAGGAATATTAGTCATTTCACACCTGTGCTGATAGAACATGCCCTCTTTACGCCCCACACAATCTTCATATTCTTCAGCAGGTATCAACTCTTCATCTATAATACCATTTCCTCCAAGGTATCTATCGATGTTAATAGCCCCTTTCCGCCCTCCAGCTATTGCTTCAATGACTGTAGCTGGCCCGGATACAACATCACCTCCAGCAAAGACCCCTTTCCTGCTGGTAGCACTAGTTTTATCAGTCTCAATCACACCTCCCCGTCCCCGAGATAACTGATAGCCCTCCGGAATATCAGATATCTGTCCGATAGCAGTAATTACATTATCATAATTTATGATAAATTCACTATCACTAATGGGTACCGGGCGCCGCCTCCCGCTAGCATCAGGTTCTCCTAATTCCATGCGAATACATTTCAGACTGACTATTCCATTTTTATTTTCTATTTTATTTGGTGCCGTCAAATAAACAATATTTATTCCCTCTTCTAAGGCACCCTCAACTTCTTCTGTGTTGGCAGGCATTTCTGCACGCGTACGACGGTAAATTATAGTAACATCTTTAGCATTAAGCCTTAAAGCAGTACGCGCAACATCTATTGCCACATTACCACCGCCTATAACCGCCACTTTGCTTCCCAGTTCCACTGTATAACCCAAACTTACCTCTCTAAGGAAACTAATAGCATCAATCACGCCATTAGCATCCTCCCCTTCCACCCCCATCCTGGCATTCTGGTGCGCTCCAGTAGCAACATAAACAGCACTGTAACCTTTTTCAAAAAGGTTACCCAAAGATTCTATTCTAGTATTAACCTTAATGTCAAACCCTATTTGCTTTATTTCCTCAATTTCTGCGTCTAAAATATCGCTGGACAGTCTATATTCAGGGATACCGACACGCATCATACCACCAATTACTGGCAAAGCTTCATACACCGTGATACTGTGCCCCAATTTTGACAAATAATATGCTGCTGTTAATCCCGCCGGTCCTGATCCTATGATTGCTATCTTTTTACCTGTTGGTAATGCTTTTTGCGAGTGTTTCTTCCATAGCTTTTCATCTCTTTCAGCAGCAAAACGTTTCAGTAACCTTATAGAAATAGCCTCGTTCAGTTCACTGGAACGGCATACCATTTCACAAGGATGGGTGCAAACATTCCCTAACACATTAGGAAATGGCACTTTTTCTCTGATTACAGCTGTCGCTTCAGAATATTTCTTTTGTTGAATAAAGCGTATATAGCGCGGTACATTTATCTCAGCCGGACAATTATATTTACAGGGAACCAACGTTTCCTCACGCCGACTACCCTCTACTAATAATCCATCCTTATCTCTAAGTGCGCCAGTAGGGCAAACTTCCACACAAGCACCGCAAAATATACAAGCGGCATCCGCCAAAGAATGATCAAAGGCAGTACCGACATAAGTTTCCTTACCTCTATTTATAAACGATAACACTCCTGCCCCCCGCAAGTCATAACAAGCCCGAACACACCGCCCACACAGAATGCATTTACTAAGATCATGGTCAAAAAGAGGATTATCGATATTTACTGGAATATCCTTAGTCTGACTTCTTAATCTTTTTTCCGTAATACCCAGATACTGGGCAACTGCCTGTAATTCACAATTAAGATTTTGCTTGCATACCAGACAATCTGCCGGATGACTAGCAAGTATCAACTCCATTGTCATATGGCGTACATTATCAATCTGCTGTGTTCTGGTTTTTACTGTTATTCCTTCTGCAGCTAGTGTAGTACACGCCGTAGGCAATCCGCGCATACCCTCAATCTCCACAATGCATAACCGACATCCACCGAAAGCAGTTAAATCAGGATGATAACAGAGGTTAGGTATATAGATCCCCGCATCCAGCGCTGCCTGTAATACGGTTTTCCCCTTCTCTGTTTTAACCTCACATCCATCAATATTGATTGTAATTGTTTCCAAAAATACCTCTACAACTCTGAGTTATAATTTTTCCCAACTACCAACAGAAATTAATTCTTTTGGAGTTATCATTTGCTCTCCGCTAACCTTCGTTACCGCATTAAAGCGAGACGGACATACTTCCAAGCATACTCCACACTTAATACACTTATTCTGATCTATTAGATGAATCATCCTTTTATCACCTGCAATGGCATCAACCGGACAATTCCTCTTGCAGATAAGACAGCCCTGACATTTACCCGGCAGAATATAAAATGATATGAGTTCTTTACATGCTTTCGCTGGACACTGTTTTTTATAAATATGTGATTCATATTCTTCCAGAAAGTATCTAATAGTCGTCAAAACCGGGTTAGGTGCTGTCCCACCCAGAGCACAAAGCGATGCTAATTTAATAGCTTCACTCAATTCTAAAAGTAAGTCTATATCTTCGGGCTTACCGTTACCTTCAGTAATATCTGTAAGTATTTTGAGCATCTGCATGGTTCCTTCACGGCATGGCACACACTTGCCACAAGACTCAGCTTGAGTAAAAGAAAGGAAATATCTGGCTAAATCAACCATACAAGTATCACTATCAGTAACTATCATACCACCGGAGCCTACAATTGATCCGGCGGCAGCCAAATTCTCATAATCAACGGGAAGATCCAAAGTACTTACCGGCAAACATCCCCCGGATGGACCACCAGTCTGCACTGCTTTAAACTCTTTATCATCCTGGATACCTCCGCCAATATCATAGACAATTTGCCGTAAGGTAATACCCATCGGTACTTCGATAAGACCGGTACGTACAACTTTACCGGCTAAAGCAAAAGTCTTAGTTCCTTTACTCTGTTCCGTCCCATAACCAGCATACCATTCCGCACTTTTCTGTAAAATAGCAGAAACATTACTCCAGGTTTCGACATTATTGATATTGGTCGGTTTACCCCACAGTCCTGATGTTGCCGGAAAAGGCGGCCGAGGATAAGGCATACCACGCTTGCCCTCTATGGATTGTATCATCGCAGTTTCTTCGCCACAGACAAAAGCACCAGCTCCTTCTTTAATTTCTATATTAAAGTTGAAACCAGTACCAAGAATATCATCACCTAAAAGCTGGTATTTGCCCATTTGCTCTAAAGCAGTTCGGAGCCTATCAATAGCTAAAGGATATTCAGAACGAATATATATGTAACCATGACTAGCACCGATAGCATAAGCACCAATAAGCATCCCCTCTAAAACAGAATGGGGATCACTTTCCAATAATGCCCGATCCATAAACGCTCCCGGGTCCCCTTCATCAGCATTACAGATCAGGTATTTTTCATCACCACTGGCGTTATAACAAAAGCGCCACTTGGTTCCGGTAGAAAATCCAGCCCCCCCACGCCCCCTAAGCCCCGATTTACTAATTTCCTCTATCACCTCTTCTGAAGTCATCTTTAGCGCTCTAATAAGACCGCTATAACCATCTCTGGCAATATAATGATTGATATTTTCCGGATCAACATACCCACAATTACGAAGTGCAATTCTTACCTGCGGTTTAAACATAGGCAAATCAGAAATATCAGGTATTCCGCTAATCTCACCCTCACCTATTGTACAAAGTGCCAGATCAGGTCTGGGGTTATCATTTATGAGATAATCCGTTATCAGCGCAGAGATAATTTCCGGCGTAACATTATTATAAGAAATACGAGGGCGACCACGCTTAGCGATGTCCACCAATGGTTCAGCATAGCAACAACCAATACAACCTACCTCAATTACAGTGGCTTCTATGTGATTCTGTTCCAGTTCTGCATGGATTTTTTCAATTAAATCCAGTGCACCTGACGAGCAGCCGCAAGTAGCTGTGCCTACATAAATACGAGGCTTTTCGTTATTTTCAAAAGCCTCCCATTCAGCTATTGCATTTTTTTTTATTTGCTCAAAGGTCATATAGTTTGCACCAGTATTTTACTTATATAATTCTAATATCTTTTTAGTTTTTGCTGGCGTTACCCGGCTGTACACATTCTGGTCAACCACCATTACCGGAGCTAACGCACAACACCCAAAGCATGCAACTCTCTCTAAGCCAAATTTATAATCACTAGTTGTCTGTCCAGGTTGTATATCAAGTTCACGCTCCACATTATCTAATATACGTTCGCCGCCTCTCACATGACAGGCAGTTCCCAAACAAACCTTAATAATATGATCGCCGGGTCGGGTGAAACGAAACTGTGCATAAAAGCTGGCAACACTATAAACATCATTCTCGGATACATCCAGAAAATGGCTTATTTCTGTAATGCTTTCCGCTGATAGATATCCTTCTGCTTCCTGCACTTTCTGCAGAACAGGTATCAAGTTTCTTCTATCCCTGGTAAACTGAACCAAAACACCGATTATTTTGGTATCCACTATTTCTTTAGCCTCACCACAAGTAATGTTAAACCTATTATTTTTGAAATATTCACGGAATGCTTTCAAGCTTGATTATTACCAGCTTGACTTTCTGACTCCAGGTATCTGACCAAGCAGAGCCAGCTTACGGAAGCAAATACGACACAAGCCAAATCTGCGGATATAGGCACGCGGTCTACCGCACACGTGACAACGATTATGCTGCTGCACTTTATATTTTGCAGGACGCTGTGATTTTACTATCTTTGATAACTTTGCCATCTCTAACTCAATCCTTACTGAAAGGCATACCTATTAATTCTAGTAAATGCCTGCCATCATCATCTTTATTTGCCGTAGTAACAATTACTATTTCTAATCCCCGCGCCTTGTCTACCTTTTCATAATCTATTTCAGAAAAGATAATTTGCTCTTTAAGCCCCAAGGTATAATTACCCCTTCCATCAAAGGAATCCGGTGATACTCCTTGAAACTCACGTATACGGGGTAAAACCGCATTTATGAGCTTATCCAGGAATTGATACATTCGCTCGCCACGCAATGTTACTTTTAATCCAATAGGCATCCCCGCCCTCAATCTAAATGTGCTATGGACTTCTTGGCCTTGGTAATCACCGGATGCTGTCCGGAAATAGCAACCAAGTCTCTCTCAGCCGCTTCCAAGGCTTTAGCATTTTGAACAGCCTCTCCCATACCAATGTTAAGTACTATCTTTTCTAAACGGGGTACCTGCATTATATTTTTATATCCGCAACGCTCCATTAAGGCAGAAATAATCTCTGTAGTATATCTTTCTTTCAATCTTGTCATTTAGTCAATTACCTCACCGCAAGAATGACAGAAGCGAACTTTTTTACCATCCGCCAAAAAACGGAGGCCAACACGGGTAGGATGATTGCACTTACTGCATAATATCATAACATCTGACACATGAACCGATGCTTCTCTTTCTATTATCCCAGACTGCCTTACCTGACCTCGTGCCCTAGTGTGTCTCTTAATAAAGTTTACACCTTCGACTAGCACACGTTCTTTTCTAGGATAAGCAAAGCGCACTTTGCCACTTTTCCCTTTGTCCTTACCAGCAATAACAATTACGGTATCGTCTTTCCTAATCCTCACAGTTCATTTCCTTTATAATACTTCTGGCGCCAATGAAATAATTTTGGTAAATTTTTTATCTCTTAATTCCCTGGCTATAGGTCCAAATATTCTGGTACCCCTCGGATCATTTCTATCGGTAAGAATCACAGCAGCATTCTCATCAAACTTAATAAAAGAACCATCTGGACGCTGATATTGCTTAGCGCAACGTACTATGACTGCTCTAACCACTTCCCCCTTTTTCACCATTGCTGCCGGGGTTGATTTTTTTACCGTAGCTATAATAACGTCACCCGCCCGACCATATTTTCTGCCTGAACCTCCCAGTACATTAATGCACAATAACTGCCGAGCACCGGTATTATCTGCCACTTTAAGTCTAGTTTCTTTTTGTATCATACGTTTTTATCCTAAAGTCTTTTCAGATTATATCCTTAGGCTGAATCTCCACTATCTCACTCTTGGTTATTATTTCGGCTATCCGCCATCGCTTTTCTTTTGACAGTGGGCGTGTTTCTATAATTTTTACCATATCCCCTATTTTGCACTCATTCTTTTCATCATGAGCCTTGTGCTTAACTACCTTTCGAATAGTTTTTTTATATACTGGATGATGAGTAATTGATTCCACGGTCACCACCACAGTTTTATCCATCTTATCACTTACCACACGGCCCACTCTTGATTTACGTTTTTTCTCCACTACTTAAACCTACCTTATACCTAGTTCCCGTTCCTTCGATATGGTCTTCAGCTTAGCAATTTCCTTTTTTGCTTTACGTACTTCACGGTGATTTACCAACTGCTTTGTAGCTAAGCGAAAACGCAGGTTAAACAATTCTTCATGAGCTGTCTCTAATTGCTTTACTAACTCTTCAGGCTTAAGGGATCTAATCTCATTAATCTTCAACTTGCACCAGCTCCTTATCGACAGAATCACTATCAGTTTCTAAGTTATTTTCGGCAAGTACAAATTTAGTATGTATTGGCAACTTGTACGAAGCAAGGTGCATTGCTTCCCTTGCCATTTCTTCAGTAACACCTTTCATCTCAAATAGCATTCTCCCTGGTTTGACCACAGCCACCCAGTGATCCGGTGGCCCTTTACCGCCACCCATACGAGTTTCAGCTGGTTTCTTAGTAACCGGTTTATCAGGGAATATTCGTATCCAAACTTTACCACTACGCCGAATATATCGAGTCATAGCCCGCCGAGCTGCTTCTATTTGCCGATTAGTCAGCCAAGCAGCTTCCATAGCTTGTAACGCATAATCACCAAAAACAACCGTGTTTCCTACCCCAGCTTTACCACGATTCTTTCCTTTATGGGTTTTACGGTATTTCACTCGCTTGGGTTGTACCATCTTTTCCCTCTTTTTCTTCAGGAATCAAAGGTTTTACATCCGCATCTATAGCCAACGTACCACCCTCTACCTGTTCTGGAGCATTCAACTCTGTTTGTCTAGTAATTTGGTCTTCCAGATCTACATTTCCACGGACTACTGGTTCTATAATAATTTCTTCCATTTCTTCTAATTTAGGTTCCGGAAAAATATCACCTTTATATATCCAAACCTTTACCCCAATCCGACCAAATGTAGTTCGCGCTTCAACAAATCCATAGTCAATATCAGCACGCAGTGTATGTAATGGCACTTGTCCTTCATGCGTCATCTGGCGGCGAGCAATTTCAGCACCACCTAATCTCCCAGAGCACTGAATTCTCATTCCTTTAGCACCAGCTTGAATAGTACGGAATATTGCCTGCTTCATAGCCCTCCGGTAAGCAATACGACGTTCCATTTGTTCTGCGACTGATTTAGCTACTAAATAAGCATCCAGTTCGGGCTGTCGAATTTCCTGGATATTTAATTGTATTTTCTTTTCAATAAGTTCCTCAAGCTTCTGTCTCATTTCATCAACTCGTTGCCCACCCCTCCCAATTACCACACCAGGACGGGCTGTATAAATGGTTACCACAACCTTATTTGCCTGGCGATCAATCTCTACCTGTGAAACCCCGGCTTCATAATAATTAGTTTCAATAGCTTTCCGCAGTTTCAGATCTTCATGCAAAAACTCCACGTAGTGTTTATCATCATACCATTTTGCTTGCCAATCTCGTATGACACCAATTCTAAAACCTACAGGGTGAACTTTTCTTCCCAATTTAATCCTCCGCTTCCGCGACATTAACCGTAATATGACTAGATCGCTTGAGAATATGGCCAACTCGCCCGCGAGCCCGAGGGCGATACCTTCTTAAACTTTGCGCTCCATCGGCAAAAATACTTACAATTTTTAAATCTGAAGGAGTCATTTGAAAATTATTTTCAGCATTAGCTGCCGCTGATTTTACCACCTTAGCAACAACTCTAGCCGTTGGTGTAGGGGTAAATCTAAGCATATCCAATGCCTCACTTACTTTTTTCCCCCGTATTAAATCGAGTACCAATCGTACTTTACGCGGCGATATACCGGTATTTTTAGCTATTGCTTTTACTTCCATCTATATCCTCACCTTAACTTATCTTCTTATCTGAGAAGTTCTTTCTGATCTGGAAACATGTCCTCTGAAAGTTCGGGTTAAAGCGAATTCACCTAACTTATGTCCAACCATATTTTCAGTAATAAAGATAGGTACATGCCGCCTGCCATCATGCACACCAATAGTAAGCCCTACCATTTCGGGCAGAATGGTCGAAGCACGTGCCCAAGTTTTAATAACTGCTTTCTCATCAGAATGCCTTAGCGCTTCTGTCTTCTTTAACAATTTAGCATCAACGGCCGGTCCTTTTTTTGTTGATCTTGACATTTCAGTTATTTCCCCCGACGCTTAACAATCATTTTATCCGAAGCCTTAGGTTTACGAGTTCTATAACCTAAAGCTGGTTTTCCCCAAGGTGTTCTAGGACCAGGCTTACCTATCGGTGATCTGCCTTCTCCGCCGCCATGCGGATGGTCACGCGGACTCATCGCTGAACCTCTAACTGTCGGCCGCCAGCCTAACCATCTTTTACGGCCTGCCTTCCCCAAATTAATACTCTGATGGTCAACATTTCCTACTTGTCCAATAGTAGCCAGACAATCACTACGAACACGCCGCATTTCATTCGACGGTAACCGGATAAGGGCATATTCGCCTTCTTTCGCCATAAGCTGAGCTGCTGCTCCAGCACTCCGCACTAATTGTCCTCCAACACCTTTTTTCAAACCCACATTGTGAATTGAAGTCCCACTGGGTATGGCACTCAAGGGCAAGGCATTCCCCGGCTTTATTTCAGCCCCCTCACCTGATCTTATGGTATCTCCAACTGAAAGTCCCGTAGGAGCCAAGATATAACGCTTATCTCCATCAACATAAAAAATCAGAGCAATTCGCGCTGAACGATTAGGGTCATATTCAATACTCGCCACTCTACCCGGAACATTAAGCTTATCCCGCTTAAAGTCAATCATACGTAGCCTTCGCTTCGCACCACCACCCCGGTGACGAACTGTTATTCTCCCTTTATTATTACGCCCCGCCTTACTCTTAAGGGGCGCAAGCAGGGATTTTTCTGGCTTATCTTTTGTTATCTCTTCAAAAGTAGCACCAGTCATACCCCGTCTGCCGGGAGAGGTTGGACGATATACCTTTATTGCCACTTAAGTTTTCCTTTCATTAAAATACTATACACCTTCGAAGAATTCTATCGTATCTCCTGGTTTAAGGGTGACGATTGCTTTTTTATGAGATTGTGTCAACACCTGACGCCTGCCCACTCGACGAGTTTTACCAGGCACCGTCATAACATTTACTCCAATCACGTCAACCTTAAATGCCTTTTCTACAGCTAGTTTAATTTGCTGTTTATTTGACTCATTTGCAACTTCAAAGGCATATTTACCCTGGCTTTGAAGTACAGTATTTTTCTCAGTTATCAGCGGACGACGTAACACCTCGTAGAGATGCACTATTCCCTCCTTTAGACAAATCCTTTCCCCATAGTAATTCAACATTACGTACTGCAGACTCAGTCATCACCAGCATCTTATGAGAAAGAATATCTACCACGTTAAGTAAATTTGCCGGGCTTGTCTTGATACGAGGTAAATTATGAGCTGATTTAACTACATTTATTCCCGGCTCAGACATAGCAATAAGGGCTGATGACTCTATTCCCAGCGTAGTCAAAATCTGTGCCATCTTCTTGGTTTTAGGCTCATCAAACTGTAATTGCTCTAAAATTATCAATTCTCCATCACCCATCTTAGCAGATAATACACTTCGTATTGCTAACTGTCGCATTTTTTTAGGCATCTGCTGCCGATAACTCCTCGGCTTAGGGCCAAAAGTAATACCCCCACCCCGACGCAACGGAGACCTAATACTACCAGCTCGAGCTGAACCGGTACCTTTTTGCCGAAACAGTTTTTTGCTCGAACCTCTAACTTCACTACGAGTTTTAGTACTAGCCGTTCCCTGGCGAAGATTTGCTCTCTGCCTTACCACTGCCTGGTGAACTACCGACTGGTTAAACATTACTCCAAATACATCATCACTTATCTCAATATGTTTAACCACTTCTTTAGCAAGGTTATAAACTGGTACTTCCACTTCCTTAGTTCTCCCTACCTGATTTCTTTATTAACAGTAATCCATTTTTACCGCCGGGAACTGCTCCCTTTACTAATAACAGGTTACGCTCAAGATCAGTTTTAAATATCTCTAAGTGTTGCACAGTTACTCTTCTATTGCCCATATGTCCTGCCATCCGCATTCCCTTGAATACTCTACCAGGAGAAGTAGCAGCTCCGATAGAACCAGCAGCACGATGACGGTCAGACTGTCCATGAGTTTTGGGCCCGCCAGCAAAACCGTATCTTTTCACCACACCAGCAAAGCCTTTACCTTTGGAAACTCCAGTAATATCAACTGTATCACCAGCATTAAACATGCTGACATCAGTCTTCTGACCCATTTCAATAGAATCAGTATCATCAATTTCAAACTCTCTATAATGCTTAAACTTTTCTACTTCCTTGAGACTTTCTTTCTTAGAGGTAAATCTTTTAGTCTTCCCGAAGCCCAGTTGTACAGAATCATATCCTTCTTTATCCACAGTTTTAACCTGCGTCACCGAACATGGCCCAGCCTCAATAACAGTAACCGTCACTACTGTAGCGTCTTCTTCAAATACCTGAGCCATACCTATTTTTTTACCAATAATACCCTGTATCATATTTTTAATACTCTACACTTCTTTATAATTTAATATCTATACCAACTCCTGACGGTAAATTTAAGCTAGTTAAAGCATCTATCGTCTTAGAAGTTGTCTCTATGATATCAATAAGCCTCTTATGGGTTCTTATCTCAAATTGCTCCTGAGAATCTTTATCTATAAAAGGAGATCGGATAACGCTGAATTTCTGGATATGTGTAGGTAGCGGTATTGGCCCGGAAACAACAGCCCCCGTCGCCTCTACTGCAGCCACAATTTGCTCTGCAGACAAGTCTAGTATTTTGTGATCATAACCTTTTAGTTTAATACGAATTTTTTGTTTAGGCATATCCCCTACCCTTAACTTTAATCTGTTCAGCCAGCTCAGCTGAAATTTCCTGATAACGATCAAATTCCATAGAATGCGTTGCTCGCCCCTGAGTTAAAGACCTGAGCATAGTAGTATAACCGAAGGATTCCTCCAGAGGCAAATACGAACGTATCGTACACATTTCCCCATATGTCTCAATAGTCTCTATGCGCCCTCTCCTTGAACTAAGGTCGCCTATTATGTCACCGACAAATGTCTCCGGTGCAACTACCTCCAGTTTCATAACAGGTTCTAACATAACCGGCTTCGCCTTATGAACACCATTTTTTAAAGCCATTGAACCTGCCATCCTGAAAGCTATCTCCGAAGAATCCACCTCATGAAAACTACCATCATAAAGAGTTACATTAATATCAACTAGCGGACAGCCAGCTATTATTCCGGTTTGCATAGCCTCTTTAACACCGGCCTCTACCGCTGGAATATATTGTTTGGGGATAGTAGCACCCTTAATATGGTCAACAAATTTAAAACCACTACCCGGCTCTGACGGCTCTAATTCCAACCGGACATGACCATATTGCCCATG
>JAQTVP010000153.1 GCA_028707015.1 Dehalococcoidales bacterium
ACTGCGTAGCTGCTGATACTACTGTATATGCAAACGAATCCGCATTAAATAGCGCACTTGCTGCTGTCGCAACAACTCCAATGTATGGAACATATACTACAGACCTTGGTGCAATCGCAATTTCTACTGCTGCTCCAACTGTTGGTCCTGTTCTTTCAGTCATTAAGAAAACAACACTTGCTGACGGTAACGCTGCTGTTCAGTTCATTGTTGTAGGTTAAGGGGAGGTAAATAAATAATGAAAGATTTACAAGCATTAAAAGACCTTGCCCTACATGCGGCTAAAGGCACTATGCCTGCTGACGCTCCTGCTGAATTTACCATCAGTGACGTCAATGCAGACCTACGTACAGAGTTAAACGCACTAGCTTGCGATTATAACGCTTATCGTAGAAATAAACTTGATATTTTCGAAATTATCCAGGAAGTTGCTGATGAAGTTGTTCCTAACAAAGTCATTGCTGCTATGGGTCAGTTCGCTGAAATCAAACAAGTTGCACACGGTGTTCGTGCTTCCTTCAAGCAGAAAGTTGGTAAAGCTCGTGCTAAACAGTTCATTACTCGCGTAGGTTTAGCTGGCGTTTACGAGACATTTCGTCTTGATAAGAGCACATTCGATATTGAACCAAAAGCTTTCGGCGGAGCTGCATATATCGACTTCGAACGTTTTATCGCCGGTGACGAAGATATCTCTGATTACATGGATATCATTGTCGAAGGTATAGCTGATAAAGTTTTTGAAGAAGTTCAGGCTGCTCTTCAGGCTTCTGTTTCTGCTATCCGTCCTGCTAATACTGTTGTTTCTAACACATATGATGCAGATTCACTCTTTGCTCTTTGCAATGTAGTTCGTGCTTACGGTTCTGGCGCAGTTATCTTCGCTTCACCTGAGTTCGTAGCTTCAATGGGTGCAGATGCTATTATCGCAGCTGGTACTTACTACGCACCAACAGCATCACCAAGCGATATCGAAAGCATTCATAACACTGGTTATGTAACAATCTTCCGTGGAACACCTATCGTTCGTCTACCACAGTCATTTACTGACGAGACAAACGCAACTAAGGTTATTAGTCCTGACTATGCCTATATCTTCCCAACTGGTGGAGAAAAGGTTGTTAAGATTGTTCTTGAAGGAGATACCATCGTTGATGAGTATACTAACCGTGATAAGAGCATGGAAATTCAGGCTTATAAAAAGTTCGGTGTAGGTATTGCTACTTACTATAACTGGGCTGTTTATTACAACGCTTCACTTTCCTAATTAAGATAGTTGGTTAACTATGGGGAGGGATTAACTCCCTCCCCAATATTTATATTATATGAGTAAAAAGGAGATATAATCATGGACGCAACAACAAAAATTCCCGTAAAAAATACATCAAATAATGAACTTCTAATTTCACTTCCTGATATTAGATTTAAACGTAAATGGCCAGCAGGCGCCACTTTTAAGATTGATTTAAGCATTCTTCAAGAAGCAATTTATGATGGTGGATTTATGACTCTTATGAATAAAGGTATTTTATTTATTGATAGTAAAGAAGCTAGAGTTGAACTTGGTCTTGAAGAAGAAGATGCAAAAGAACCAACCATAAAAGTTTATACTGGTGCTCAAATTCTAAAACTATTAAAAGCAAGTCCTACTGATGAATTTGTAGCAGCACTTGATTCAATGTCAAATGAACAGCGTTTAATGGTAGCCGATATTGCTATTGAACAGAAAACAACCGATATTAATAAGGCGGAGGCCATTAAAAAAGCGTGCGGCGTTGATGTTGTTAAAGCAATTCAACTAAAGGCACAGAATGAAGAACCAAATAAGGAGTGAGTTGAATGGCAGCAACACCATATCAAACCATTTATGATGCCTTCTTAGCAAAGGTTCAGGAAGACGATTGGACATGGTCAGATGATATGAGTTTGGTAGAATCTGATTGGAAAGCTATTCTTGATGGCGCCATTCCTTATATTAAATTTCCACGTATCGCTTTTGACCAAGATTCAGAAGGTTTCGTAAATCAACTTGGAAATCAAGAAATTCAATTACTTGCTACATATATGAAAGTTGAATGGTTAGACCGTACTATTCACACTTGGGAAAATGTAAAAGCTCAGTATGCCGAATCTGATTTCTCACAGGCAAATTACCTAGATAAACTTACTAATTTATTTGAAATGACAACCAATAAAGCAGAAAAACTTCAGCATAATTATTATAGAGCGCCCAATGGACGTCCTTATAGTTATAGCAATTTAGCAGGAAGTGACGGATAATGTCACAAATCTCAACTGAAGTTAATAAAGCATATTTAAATAAATTAAAAGGTAAGTTATACGGTCTATTATGTGAACGAGAAAAAAATCGAGATTGGGAAAAATTTTATGATAATATTATGATTGAACTAATGGGTTTTCCTGAAGAACATCGTACTATAAATTATGAAATCCTAATGCGAAAAATGAGTTCATGTAAATATTTAAGATTTCAATATTTTAGAGGGGTCATCCTTGAATGTATGAATTTAATTA
Source organism: Dehalococcoidales bacterium (assembly GCA_028707015.1). GTDB lineage: Bacteria > Chloroflexota > Dehalococcoidia > Dehalococcoidales > JAQTVP01 > JAQTVP01. The sequence continues at coordinate 2,533 of JAQTVP010000153.1, forward strand.
GCGCTATGGAGGAATGATTATGTCTTACTTTGAAGATGTCTACCTGGCGCGATTAAATCAAGATGGAACAACCCGTCAAGATAGAATTCTTGGTGCAAAAGAGCGCCAGTTTGAAGCTTTTTTACAAAAATCAATTTATAAGGTTGATTTTTCTTATAACTCTGTCTCTTATGAAGGTTCATTACAACCTGCAAAAGGTGACGAAAAAGATATTGTTAGTTATATGTTAGTTCCAAAAGACACCACCTTAGTCACAGGAGCTATATTGGCTGTTACTACAAGAAGCGGATTAATTCAAAATTGGTTAATTACTTATTGTGATAATAATGACACATATGGCTACAATAGATATAAAGTTTATCTTTTAGATAGAGTATTAACATGGTGGGATTCAGACAAAGTTGAACATACAACTCTAGTTAATATAGCAAGTTCTAAAGATGCTAGTGTAACTGATGTCTTTAATAAATTAAATGGCGGTCCTGTATATCGTGAAGCACAGAATTATGTAAATTTAATTATGGCTTACGATAGCAACTTAAAACAGGATGTTTATTGTTTATTAGATGGTAGTCCAAGGGCATTTATAGTAACTGGTTTTGATTGTGAAACAGTATCTGGTGTACAATATGTAACTCTTGATATTACAGCAGTAAGAGATGAAGAGTCACAGTCTACAACACCAAGTAGTTTTTGGAGGTAATGTATGGCTGTTAGAGATTACAAAGATTTAAGTGCAATACTTAAAAAAGTAGCTCTTCGATTATTAGCTAGTCAAGAACTATGTAAGTTACTATATTATACTGATACCGACCCACTAAGTCATGATGATTTTGATGACACAACTTCTCTTTTAGGTGATGTTTTACGTGTTAAACCTAGAGTTGGTCCTCAAGAAACAATAAAAAGTAAAGTTGTATTAGTACTCCCTGGAGCAGAGAAAGGGGAGGAAAATAAAGAAATTATACAACTTCCAGTACAGATTTTTGTATATGTTCCTTACGAAGAATGGATAATTAAGGGCGATGACCTTCGAGTATTTTTGATTATGTCAAAAATTGAAGAATTATTAGATGGAAAACAAGTAAATGGGATAGGAAAATTTGATTCTAAGGATTTTGAAATGGTACTTACTACGGATGAAATGTGCGCCTATCGAATGGGGTTTGTTATAGATGTATTCAGCTGATACTGTTACTTCATTAGCCTTTATTGGTGCCCCTTATAATTACAATGATATCTGTCTTATTTACCCTTTATCTACTGGAAAAGTTTTAGCTCTGCAAGAAAAGTATGGTATCTATTTACAAATTTTAACTATGGATAGAAGTTTTATGATAAGAACATTAAAAGAAAAAGGTGTAGAAGTTAATGCTTCGGATATTCCTCAACCTTTTGATTATCTAATTCAAAGTGCGGATTATGATAGCAACTTTTTATTAGAGTTAGAAAGAGCTTTTCGTACTTTTATAAAGGAAGAAGTCAGAATCTTATCTAAAACTAGACAAATAGTCGTT